>NZ_PGDQ01000012.1 GCF_003073135.1 Euzebya rosea | reverse complement strand
CCCCTCCAGGCCGTCCTACGACGAGATCGCCGACCGCCTGGGGCGATCACGGGGAGCGTTGGGGCCGGCGCGGGGACGATGCCTCGACAAGCTCCGCGAGCAGCTCCGTCGCTTGGACGAACACGTCTGACCGGGGAGGGTCCGCCGGGGGGCTCAGCGGTCCTTCAGCAGCCGCCGTTCGTACTTGGCCCTGACGCGCGCCCGACGGGCGACCGTCTTGGGTGGGGTGGGCTGGCGCACGATGCGGACCCCGCCATGGGGGTCGGCGACGTCGACCCACTTCCGTTCCAGCAACCGCCCCCTGACGATGGCGCCGGTGCGGGGACCGGCGGCAGCTGCCACGACGCTGGCCAGGTCCGACCGCTCCATCCCAGCGGTCCCGCCGGCCTGACCGGCCTCGGCCACCGCGGTCTTGAGCTCGGGCATCCACAGCAGGTTCGTCAGCGCCACGTCGTCCTGGTCGGGGTTGTGGTCGGTCGCCCGGACCTCGTGGACGCCGGATGCATCGACGTCGGTCAACCCCCACCACGACGGCAGCATCTCCGCCGCCGAGGCGACGTGGCCGGCGTCACCCGCCAGGATGCAGCGGTCGCACACCCGGTCGTACCACCCGGCCTGCGTGGGCAGCCGCGCCAGCGTGTCCGCGGCGGACTTGATCTCCACCCCGATGATCGCCTCTGCGTGGATGACGACCAGGTCCGCCCGTGCCGACCCTCGCCCGAGACCCAGCTCGTGGACGACCAGCACCGGGCCGTCCGTCCCCGCGAGTCCCGCGACGAGGTCGTCGACGACCCGCGCCCGGACCTCCGCCTCGGACAGGGCGTCGGCTCCGGTCGATGCGCGTCCCATGGGCCGAGCCTACGGCCGGCCTGTCGCAGGACGGGGGAGGGGATGCCGGGCGGGTCCGTCGTCGGCGGTTCCCGCGGGGTTCAGCAGGTTCCGAAGAGCGCCGTCGCGTCGGCGGCCAGCTCGGGACAGGGGCCCTCGACCTCGACGGCGACGTCGGCGGCGTCGACGACGTCGTGCACGCGGATGTCCACGGTCGGGCCGCCGTGGCCCTCGACCTGGGCGATCATCGGCGCGGACAGCACGTAGACCAGCCGGCCGATCCCGGCCTTGACGTGGGCGGCGGCGCACATCGTGCAGTGCTCCCCGCTCGTGTACATCGTTGCGGCAGCCCGCTCGGCGGGATCGAGGTTGCGCGAGGCCCACGAGGCCAGCGCGAGCTCGGGATGGGCGGTCACGTCGCCGGTCGTCACGACCGTGTTCCGGCGCTCGGCCACCACGACACCCTCTCCGGACACCAGCACCGACCCGTACGGCTGGTCACCGGCAGCGGCGGCCTCGGCGGCCAGCTCGATGCAGCGGCGGAGATGCGTGAGATCGGTCTCGTTCATCGGTGGGTGATCCCGGTCGAGGGTTGTGGCGGGACTGTAGCGACGCCTGCGTCGTGGGGCGGAGACAACGTCACCGAGCTGTCGGTGCGCGCGGCGCTGTCCGGCTGTCCCCGACCTTCTCGCCGAACCCCTCAGGTTCCGCGCGCCCCTGCCGATCGGCCCGTGAAGGGCACTACCTCTGGACCGGGACACGGTGATGGCGCACGCAGGCGCGGAGAAGGTCGACCGGCGCGACGGGCTCCGTCGACGCATCTACCTGGCGTGCCTGCTCGTGGGCATCCCGATCCTGCTGAGCGTGTGGCTGACGCACCGTGCAGACGACCCCTACCTGGCCGTGGCCTATCCCCTGAGCGCGGCGTCACAGGTGGTGGTCGTCGTCGGGCTGCTGCGACGGACCATGGGGGTACGGACCGCCGAGCGGATCGTGCTGGCTGGCATCGTCGTGACCTACCTCGGTGGGCTCGGGTTCGGTGTGGTGACTGCCCCGGACCTCGCCGCCCTCGACGAACAGGTGACCCTGTCGGCCCTGCTCACGGTCAACCTGATGCCGATGCTGGCCTACGTCACGTTCGACACCGCCCGTGCGCTGCAGGTGTCCCTGGCGATCGTCGGGGCCTACATCGCGATCATCGGGATCCGCTTGATCCCCGAGGCGGTGTCGGGACGGCTGGGCGGTGACGCGACGGACTACCTGAGCCAGATGATCTTCCTGCTGGCGGGGGTCGGGCTGCTGCACGTGATCGCCCAGGTGAAGTCGCAGGCCGCCGAGGCCCGGCTGACCGCCGAGGCGATGGAGGCGCTGGCGAACACCGATGCCCTGACCGGCATCGCGAACCGGCGGCAGCTGCACCACGTGCTGGAGGAGTGGGTGGGCGCCGCGTCGCCGGACACCAACCTGGCCGTCGTACTGCTCGACCTCGACCACTTCAAGCAGATCAACGACAGCCATGGCCACGACATCGGCGACGGCGTGCTGCGACGGGTCGCCCGCATCCTCCAGGACGTGGCCCGCCCCGGTGACCTCGTCGGCCGATGGGGCGGCGAGGAGTTCCTGGTCATCGCCCCCGCGACCACCCGGGACGACGCCGTCGGGCTCGCCGAGGCGTGTCGTGTGGCCCTGCCGGCAGCGACGGCACCGACGGTGGGTCGGATCACCGCCAGCTTCGGTGTGGCGGTCCACCACGACGGGGACACCGCCTGGACGTTGCTCCGTCGCGCCGACGACGCGCTGTACACGGCGAAGGCGAGCGGACGTGACCGGGTGGAGGCAAGCGACGCCGGGGGTCGCGAGCTGACCCCGTCCCGCGTGGCCTGACCACACGACGGCACACTGGGCCGCGTGATCTCCTGGACCCGCGCCGTTGCTGTGATGTCGTTGACGGGGATGCTCCTCGGTGGCTGCGGGATCGGCGGTGGCGTGCAGGAGGTCACCCTCGAACAGTTGGCCGACGAGCAGGACGCGTGGGACGGGCGTGATGTCCGCACCCGGGGGATCGTGCGGATGGCCGAGCAGCCCCTCCACTACTGGATCGAGGACGCCGAGCCCAACCGGGTGGAGATCCTCCCCGCCGACGCTGTCGAGGACCTCGTCGGCCAGCAGGTCATCGTCGAGGGGACCTTCGCCTTCCGTGACGACCGGGGACGGACGATCACCGTCGGCAGCGTCGAGGTCGTGACGCCCGACCGCTGACCTCGACAGGGTTCGCCGGGGGTTCAGGTCCAGTCGAGGGCCGACCGGCGGGCCCAGTAGTCGGTCGGGGCCCCGGGGGTGGTCGACGGGACGTCGGCGGGGTCGACGTCGATCGCGCGGGTGTTGGACCGCAGGTGGGCCGCGGTGGCGGCACCCGACAGCACCACGTCGACGAACGGTTGGGCAAGCACCGCGGCGATCGCCAGCGCGTCGCTGGACGCCGGTCCAACGAGCGGACGATCCCCACGGGCCGTCAGCCGCCCGTTGGCCAGCGCCTCCTTCACGATGACCCCCCACCCGGCGTCGTGGGCCTCGGCCAGGGCCGGTCCTGCCGAGGGTTCGAGCACGTTCCACGTGGCCTGCACGCAGCGGAACGGGCTGTCGGGGATCGCCAGCGCCCGGCGGATCGTCTCGGCCTGTCCCGGTCCGGAGACCGACAGGCCGACCGTGACCGGTTCGGCCCGCAGGGCGTCCAGCACCTCCTCGTCGTCGAGGATCCCCGAGTCGAGCGTGGCGGAGTGGACCTGGTACAGGCCCAGCCGATCGCCGAGCAGCGCGTCGGTCTCGGCCCGCTGCCGGCGGAACGTCGCCAGCGAGTGGTCCTTCACCTCGTGCACCTCGGCGTCGACCCGCCAGCCGGCGGTGTAGGTGTAGCCCCATTTCGACCCGATCGTCACCGGTGCGGCGGGGGACCACGACGACAGGAACGCCTCGGCGCGCCCGTAGGACCGGGCCGCATCGACGTAGGTGATGCCGAGGGCGACCGCGACGTCGAGGACCTCGTGCGCTCGGTCGCGCATCCCCTCCACCGACCGGTCCCTGCCGACGTCGTCGGCATGGCCGACGTTGATGTAGCCGGGTCGCCCCAGCGCGGCCAGGCCGAGGCCGATGCGGCTGACCGTCGGGCCGCCGCGGCCGAGCGTTGTCGTGGGCATGCGGTCCATCGTCGTCATGCGACGGGACACTACGTCGAGCAGGGCCGGCCGACGACCGAGTGGACGCCGCTAGGCTGCCGCGCCGTGAGCCGACACCCCGTTGCCCCCGACCACCACGCGCCGTGACGACCCGACCGCTGCAGGGCCGCCTGGTGCAGGACGACGAACCCGGGGCGGCCGAGGTGCTGCGGTTGGTCGGTGTGGTCGGTGACCGCCTGCAGGCCCGGTTCGCCGAGATCAACGACACGATGAACGCGGCCATCGAGGACGCCATCGATGTGCTCGACGACCCGGAGATCCTCGACTCGATGCATGCCAGCGTCGAGGGCAACGTCGTGACGATCCTCCACCTGCTGCGCCAGGGGATCCCGCTGGAGCGGGCCCAGCCGATCACCGCAGCCACCGACTACGCACGGCGCACGGCCCAGCAGGGTGTGTCGTCCGCTGCCCTCCGGCGGGCGTATCACATCGGGTCCGACGACCTGCTTAACCACATGTTCGAGGAGATCCAGCAGCTCGACGCCGAAGCCGACGTCAAGCTGCGGCTCCTCCACCACCTCGCCGGCTGGATGCACCAGTACGTCGACTGGATCACCACCGTCGTGCTGGAGGTCCACGAGGAGGAACGGCGCCACGTCCTTCAGCGCCGCGCGAGCGTGGTGTCCGGGCTCGTCCAGCGGGTCCTCGACGGACGTCCCGTCGCCCCCGCGGACTTCCTCTCCCGCACCGGCTACCGGCTCTCCCAGGTCCACGTCGCGGCCGTCGTCTGGATGGCCGGGGCGAACCAGGGGACCGACCGGACGGCCGACCTGACGGAGGTGGGGCAACGGCTGGGTGTCCTGCTCGAGAGCCACGGCGTCCCGCTGCTGGTCCCGGTGGACCGCAACGCCGCGCGGATCTGGCTCGGCATGGGGCAGCGGACCGACCCCGTCGACATGGCCGAGCTGCGACGGCGGCTCGACGTCGACCCCGACGTCCGGATGGCGCTTGGCACCCCCCTGGCCGGCCACGACGGGTTCCGCCGCAGCCTGGAACGGGCCGAGGCGGTCAGGGCCGTGCCGGCCGTGGCCGCCACACCGGTCGCTCGAGCGGTCGGCTGGGCCGAGGACGGCATGACCACGGTCGCGCGTCTGGCACACGACCTCAGCGGGACCCGCCGTTGGGTCCACGAGGTGCTCGGGCCGCTGGCCGAAGCCACGGAGACCGCCGACCGGCTGCGCGAGACGGTCAGGGTGCACCTCCGGGCCGGCGGCAGCTACGTGCGCACCGGCGAGGTGCTGCTCCTCCACCGCAACACCGTGAAGTACCGCATCCAGCAGGTCGAGGAGATGCGCGGCCGGCCACTCGAGGACGGTCGTCTGGACCTCGAGCTGGCCCTGCACGCCTGCCACCTGCTCGGACCGGTCGTGCTGGCC
This sequence comes from Euzebya rosea, assembly GCF_003073135.1. NCBI lineage: Bacteria > Bacillati > Actinomycetota > Nitriliruptoria > Euzebyales > Euzebyaceae > Euzebya > Euzebya rosea. Next base: position 205,552 of record NZ_PGDQ01000012.1, on the reverse strand, counting down.
GGCGGGGGGCCCAGCCGCTGACCACGGTCATCGACGGTTGTGCATCGTGCACGAGATCGCCGTGGATATTCGTCCCGCCGGACCGTGTTGCCCGCGGTGGTCACGGGCCTAGGTTCACCTTCCCGACATCGACCGAGCCGCAGCGCTCGACGCGGAGCCGACATGAGCCTGGACTACCTCCCTTGGCGTTGCCCTGCTGACCGCCGGGCAGCCGTCGCCGTGCGGGACGACCGCACGGAGCTGACCTACCGGCAGCTCGACGACTGGACGTGCGCCGTCGCTGGTCAGCTGGCCGGGCTGGGCCTCCGACGGGGCGACGTCGTGGCCATCGTCCTGCCCAACCGCGTCGAGCTGCTGGTCGTGATGCTCGCGGCGTGGCGGCTCGGCGCCGTGGCCACCCCGGTCAACCCGGTGTTCACCGAGCACGAGGCCGCCTACCAGATCGGGGACGCCGGTGCGCTCGTCGTCGTCAACGAGGGACGCGACGACAGCCCCCGCGGCGGCCGGCTGGCCATCGCGGTGGACGACTTGGCTCGGCCCGTCGACGGACGGCCACCGATCGGGCCGGACCCGGTCGACCTCTCCGGTGGTGACCTTGCCCTGCTCATCTACACGAGCGGCTCCACGGGGAAGCCCAAGGGCGTGATGCTGGATCACGACAACGCCGAGGCAATGACCAGCCAGATGGTGCAGCACTTCGGCCTGACCGCCGACGACCACTGCATGCTGGTCCTGCCGCTGTTCCACGTGAACGCGATCATGGTCAGCGTCCTGTCGGTCTGGCGTGCCGGCGGGCAGGTGTCGATCGTCGGCCAGTTCTCCGCCAGCCGGTTCTTCGACGACGTCGAACGGCTGCGGCCCACCTACTTCTCCGCAGTCCCGACGATCTACGCGATGCTCGTGGCCCTGCCGGAGGACGTTCGTCCGGACACGTCGTCGTTGCGGTTCGTCGTCTGCGGTGCTGCCCCGGTCTCGAAGGAGCTTCTGGTCGCGAGCCACGAACGGTACGGCTTCGAGATGGTCGAGGGGTACGGGCTGACCGAGGGCACGTGCGCCTCGGCGTGCAACCCGGTCGACGGGGTCCGGAAGCTCGGCACCGTGGGACCGGCCCTCCCGGGGCAGTCGATCCGGGTGGTCGACGAGGACGGCAACCCCGTCCCCACCGGCGAACGCGGCGAGGTCGTCATCGCCGGCCCGACTGTCATGCGCGGCTACCTCGGGCGTTGCGAGGCGACCGCCGAGACGATCGTCGACGGCTGGCTGCGCACCGGGGACGTCGGCGTGCTCGACGACGACGGCTACCTCCGCATCGTCGACCGCGTCAAGGACATGATCATCCGCGGCGGCGAGAACCTGTACCCCAAGGAGATCGAGTCGGTTCTGGCCGCCGTCGACGGCGTGCTGGAGGTCGCCGTCGTGGGTCGGCCGGACCCCCTGTTCGGCGAGGTGCCCGTCGCGTTCGTGTCCCGCTACCCCGGCGCGGACGTCGACGAGGCGACCCTGCTGGACCACTGCCGTCGGCACCTGACCAGGGTCAAGGTGCCGGAGGCCATCCACCTCGTCGACGAGCTGCCGCGCAACCCGGTCGGCAAGGTCGACAAACCGGGCCTGCGTCGGATGCTGCAACCCCAGCCCACCTAGCCCCACGGGACGGGCCTGCCCGTCCCGGTTGCCCCCGTCGGTCGAACCGACGTCGACCACGAGCCACCGCTCGGGGGATGTCGTCGCGTGCCTCGACGTGGGCTGCCCGCACACCTGTCAACGAAGGAGAAGGACGATGGGATTCAGGACCGCAGACATGCCGCCGGTGGACCCGGCGGAGTACGAGTCGATGCCGTTCATGGACCGCATGCGCATGCTGGCGACGCACTGGGTCGAGTACGGCTTCGGCGGCCCGAAGCAGATGCACATGCTGTACGTGTACAAGCTGTTGTTCTACGTGGTCGCCGGGGTGCTGGTCGTCGGGGCCACCACGCCGGGCCTGTCGCTGGTCGACCTCGGGGGCTGGTGGGGCGAACCGATCGTGTACGAGAAGCTGATCGTCTGGACCCTGCTGTTCGAGGTCACGGGCTACGCCTCGTCGTCGGGACCGCTGGCGTTCAAGTTCGCGCCGTTCACCGGCGGCTGGCGCTACTGGACCCGACGCAACACCCTTCGGCTGCCCCCGTGGCCGGACAAGGTGCCCTTCACCGCCGGTGACCACCGCACCGTCGTCGACGTCACCCTCTACGGCGCGATCCTGGTGGTGCTGGTCGGCCTGCTGGTGGCGCCCGGAACCCAGGACAACGCCTTCCCCGGGACCGACGCCGGCCTGATCCACCCGATGGGCCTGCTGGCCTACGTCGTGCTCATCTGCGTCATGGGCCTGCGTGACCGGGTGGTCTACCTGGCCGCCCGCTCCGAGCAGTACGTCGCGATCCTGTTCTTCTTCGCCGTCCTGTCCAGCCCCGTCGACATGATCCTGGCCGCGAAGATCGCGATGGTCACCATCTGGATGGGCGCCGGGGTGTCGAAGTTCGGCCACCACTTCACCTCCGTGGTTCCCCCGATGATGAGCAACACGCCCTGGATCACCTCCACGGCCTTCAAGCGCAAGCTCTACCGGAGCTTCCCCGACGACCTGCGCCCGTCACGACTCGCCTGGGCGTTCGCCCACATCGGCGGCACGGTCGTCGAGCTGTGCCTGCCGGTCGTGCTGCTGTTCTCGACCAACTCCACGGTCACCTGGCTGGCCATCGCGGGGATGATCCTCTTCCACGTCTTCATCACCTCCACCTTCCCGCTCGCCGTGCCGCTGGAGTGGAACGTCTTCTTCATGTTCGCCACCGCCTGGTTGTTCGCCGGCTTCCCGGCGGGGGAGGGGTACGCGATCGGTGACGTCAGCTCCCCGCTGGTGCTGACGGCCATCGCCGTGGCGTTCCTGTCCATGCCCATCCTCGGCAACCTGCGTCCCGACCTGGTCAGCTTCCTGCCGTCCATGCGGCAGTATGCCGGCAACTGGGCGTCGGCCACATGGGCCTTCCGGGGGGATGCGGCCGAGGACAAGCTCAACCAGCACCTGGTCAAGGCCAACGCCAACCAGGTCGACCAGCTGGCCGCCGCTTACGGCAAGGAGGTCGCGGAGATCTTCATGCAGAAGGCGATGGCCTGGCGGACCATGCACAGCCAGGGCCGGGCGCTGATGTCGCTGATGATGCGTCACCTCGACCGGCTGGAGAACTACCGCATCCGCGAGGGCGAGTTCACCTGCACGACCCTCATCGGCTGGCAGTTCGGGGATGCGCACCTGCACAACGAGCAGACGATCACCGCCGTCCAGAAGCGCTGCGGCTTCGAGCCGGGGGAGTGCATCATCGTGTGGATCGAGTCCCAGCCGATCCATCGCAAGCGGCTGGAGTACAAGGTCATCGACGCGGCCGTCGGTGTCGTCGAGCGCGGGCACTACCACCCGGCCGACGCCGTCGACGAGCAGCCGTGGCTGCCGAACGGGCCGATCCCCCACACCGTCACCTGGCGCCGCGACGGGTACGTGCCGAGCGGCGAGTGGGCCCACCCGTCGGCTCGTGCGACGGTGGGGGCATGACCAGCCGGGTGCGCAGCCGATGACCGACGCCGTGGTGGTGGGCAGCGGGCCGAACGGCCTGGCTGCCGCCGTCACGCTGGCCACCGCCGGCGTGACGGTCAGGGTGCTGGAGGCAGCCGACACGATCGGCGGCGGGGTGCGCAGCAGCGAGCTGACGGTCCCCGGGCTGCTGCACGACGAGTGCAGCGGCTTCCATCCCCTGGCCGTCGACACCGCCTTCAGCCGGTCGGTGGACCTTGCCGCCCACGGCCTGACCTGGCGGTGGCCCGAGGTCCAGTACAGCCATCCCCTGGACGGGGGGAGGGGGGCGGCGGCGTACCGCTCGGTGGACGACACCGCCGACGGGCTCGGCGTCGACGGCGGCGCGTGGCGTCGGCTGTTCGGTCCGCTGGTCGACCGGTTCGACCGGATCGCCGAGGACTTCCTCCAGCCGATGCTGCACGTCCCCGCCCATCCGTTCGCGCTCGGTCGCTTCGGCCTGCGCGCCGCCCCGTCGGTGCAGCTGCTCGCGTCGCGGTTGTCCACCCAGGAGGCCCGGGCCCTGTGGGCCGGAGCCGGCGCGCACGGGATGCGCCCGTTCGGCCACCCCCTGTCGGCGGCCATCGGGGCGGCCCTCGCGACGGCCGCACATCGGTACGGGTGGCCGGTGGCAGAGGGAGGGTCACAGGCCATCGCCACGGCCATGCGGTCCGTCATCGAGGCGCACGGCGGGACCATCGAGACCGGCGTCCGCGTCGAGTCGCTGGAGGAGCTCGGCAGCCCCGACCTGACGGTGCTGGACGTGGCCCCGGGGGCGGTCGTGCGGATGGCCGGCGATCGCCTGCCGTTGCGGGTGGCCCGGGCGTACCGGCGGTACCGCCACGGCCCGGGGGCGTTCAAGGTCGAGTACGCGGTGGAGGGTGGGGTGCCGTGGAGCCACGAACCGACCCGGCGGGCCGGCACCGTGCACGTCATCGGGGACTTCGAGGAGACGGCGGCCGCGGAGCAGGCCGTGCACCGCGGTCGGATGCCCGAGCGGCCGTTCGTGCTGCTCGGCCAGCAGTCCCTCGCCGACCCGGGACGAGCCCGGGGCGACCTGCACCCCGTCTACGCCTACGCGCACACGCCGCACGGGTGGACCGGCGACGCCACCGAGGCGATCACCGCCCAGGTCGAGCGGTTCGCGCCCGGCTTCCGCGACCGCGTCGTCGCCACGCACGTCCGGTCGACGACGCAGATGTCGGTGCACAACCCCAACTACGTCGGCGGCGACATCGTCACGGGAGCCAACACGCCATGGCAGCTGGTCTTCCGCCCCCGGGTCACGCTGGACCCCTACGCCACCGGCATCCCCGGGGTGTACCTCTGCTCGGCGGCAACTCCGCCCGGCGCCGGCGCCCACGGCATGTGTGGCTTCCACGCCGCCCGGTCGGCGCTGGACTGGCTTCGCGGTCAGTGACGGCCCGAGCTGGTGACCGGCGGCTCACCGCGCTGTGAGCCGCCGGCCGGTTGTGTCCGTCGTCAGTAGTTGCACCAGAGCAGGTCGTCGGCGACGGCGTCGAAGCCGTAGATCTCACCGCTCCAGGGGAACACCTCGAACTGGGCCCAGATCAGGTCCCATCCGACGTCCACGGTCATCGTGACGGTGTAGCCGCCGTCGGGTGCGGGTCCGTCGACCCAGGTGTCGAGCGCCGGGGTGTAGCCGCAGGCGTACATGGCGTTCTCGGCCACCCACATGGCCTCGGCCCATTCGTCCGTCGGCGGTGCCGGGGTCGTGAAGCCCCAGTACGCGTCGATCTCCCACGAGGGGTACACGGTCTCGCAGGGGATCCCGTCGACGTCGGCGTCCATGCGGTTCGGTGCGCCGTCGGCGTACCAGTAGTCCACGGCGTCGACGTAGCTGTAGCCCATCGCGAACAGGTCAGCGCAGAACAGCCCGGTCGGCAGGCCGAAGCTGTTGACCGGCGGGTTCGGCGCAGGGGCCGGAGCCGGGACCGCCGGCGCCGGCGCAGGCGCAGGGGCCGGAGCCGCGGGGGCGGGAACGGGGACGGGCGCGGGGGTCGTGGTCGTGATGGCCTGGAAGGTCTGCACGATCCGGACCGCGGCGTCGACATCGGCGGTGGAGGTCATCTGGACCTGGACCGCGAGGACGCCGTTGGTCCCGTCGGTGGCGGCGATCTGCAGCATCGCGCTGTCGGTCGAGCCACAGCCGGCGTGGAGGATGGCCGTGCCGACGTACCAGCCGTCGTCGTAGGCGTAGGACCGCTGCTCGGTGCAGGTCGTGTCGGCGGCGATGGCGCTGCCCATGTCGGCGAGCACGGTGTCGGTGGTCCCGGTTGCGGCGGTCCGCAGCTCGAGGATGGCGCCGGAGCCGTCCCAGCGATCGATCAGTCCCTCGAGGTCGGGGGCCGCCCAGATCGAGGGGATCGCGACACCGTCGCTGGTGTCGTTGCGGAGGTCACGGTCGGCCCACGCGGTGGGGAGCTCGACGGTCAGCTGACCACTGTCGTCGGTGACCCACTCGAAGGTCGTGTACGGCGAGGCAGGGGGGAGTGCCAGCCAGGAGAAGTCAACGCCGGCAGCAGCCGCGGCGACGGTCGCGTCGTCGGAGCCGCGTTCGGGCTTGCCCTCGTCGAGCGGCGCCTCCGGCACGGCCTCGGTCGTCGGCTCCGCTGCGGGGGCCGGCGGGACAGGAGCCGCGGGCTCCTCCGCCACCGGTACCTCGACCTCGGTCGGCGGGGCGACCTCGGTGGTCGTCTCACCGCTGTCGCGAAGCAGCAGCAGGCCGACCAGCCCACCCACGACGACCAGGAGGACGGCGAGGGCGGCCACGATCCACGGCGTCGCGGACGACCCGGATGGTGAGGGGGAAGGGGGCAACGGTCCAGAGGGTCCACCGACTCCCTGGGGTGCCGCAGCCGGCATCTGGCCCTGGTACGGGCTCGCTGTCGGACGGGGTTCGAGGCGGATCTGGTCTCGTTCTCGCGTGTCGCCGAGCATGACCACCGACGTCCTTCCCGACCGGAACGGATCCGGTCGAGGCCAGCATGCACCGGGGCCCGCGGGTGGACACGAGGCGAACGACCCGATCCCCACGGGACCTTCGGCTGACGTCTGTCCGCTGGGTGACGCACGGTCGACCCATGCGCCTGTCGGGCGATCGCGACGGGCGGCCCGGAACCCGACACGCCCGGAACCCGACACGCCCGGAACCCGACACGCCCGGAACCCGACTCGCGTGGCCCTGCCGGACGGCCCTCGGGAACCGGGTCGTTCGGCACGGCTGCGTCCGGCCGACGCGCTGCACCATCGGGTCGACCCTCCCACGGATCGAGGAACGACCATGACCGCCACCTCCATCACGTCCGCCGCCCACACCCACGTCATCGATGACCTCCGCGCACCCACCCGGGCGTTCCGCAAGGCCGCCCCCGAGGCGTGGGCGGGCTTCGGCGCCCTCCACCAGGCGGCGGTCGCCGACGGGGTCGTCCCCGCGTCGATGAAGGAGCTGGTCGCGCTGGCCATCGCCGTGACCCAGCACTGCGACGGATGTGTGGCCTACCACGCCAAGGCCGCCGTGGTGAAGGGTGCCACCCGTGAGCAGGCGGTCGAGGTGCTCGAGGTGGCGCTGCTGATGGCCGGCGGTCCTGCGTCGGTCTGGGCGCCGAGGGCGCTCGCGGCCTTCGACGAGTTCGCCGACGCCCACGACGCGGCGTCCTGACATGGCGGGGTCCTGACCCCGTGAACAGCCCCGTGACGATCCCCGGTGGGTTCCGCGCCGCCCGCCTGGCCGTGACCCTGACGGCCCTCGCCGTCGGGGGAGGACTGGCGTTGGCCGACCGCGACGTCGCCGCGGCGTGGACGTGGACGGCCGGTGCGCTGGTCCAGCTCGTGCCCCTGGTCCGGGCCACCCTCCTCAGCGTCGTGCGTCGGCAGCCGGACGTCGACGTCATCGCCCTGCTGGCCATCGTGGGTGCACTGCTGGCGGGCGAACCGCTTGCGGCGGTGGTGGTCGCGGTGATGCTTGCCACGGGGGAGGCGCTGGAGGACTGGGCTGCGGGCCGGGCGGAGCGATCCCTCACCGCCCTGCTCAGCCATGCACCCGACCGGACCCACCGACGACTCGACGGTGGGCTGGAGGACGTGGCGGTCGGCGACGTGCGGCCCGGCGACGTGCTGGTCGTGGTGACCGGAGAGGTGGTCCCGGTCGACGGCCTCGTGCTCGACCGAGCGGTGCTGGACGAGTCGACGCTGACCGGCGAGGCCATACCGGTCGTCCGCGACGCCGGACAGGTCGTCTCGTCCGGCGTGACCAACATCGGTCCACCCGCCGAGATCCGTGCGACCGCCACGGCGGCGGACAGCACCTACGCCGGCATCGTCCGGCTGGTGACCCGGGCACGGTCGACCAAGCCGCCCATGGTCAGGCTGGCCGACCGCTGGGCCGCGTGGTTCGTGCCCCTGGCGCTGGTCGTGGCGGGTGCGGCCTGGGCGTGGTCGGGCGACCCGGTGCGGGCCCTCGCGGTGCTGGTCGTGGCGACCCCCTGTCCGCTGCTGCTCGCGACGCCGATCGCGATGGTGTCGGGCATCTCACGGGCCGCCCGTTCGGGCGTCATCGTGAAGGACGGGCGCGGCCTGGAGGCGCTCGCACGCACACGGACAATGTGCCTGGACAAGACGGGCACCCTCACCGCCGGCCATCCCGAGGTCGTCGAGGTCATCCTCCTCTCCGACATCGACGAGGGGCAGGTCCGTCGCCTCGCCGCGGCCGTCGAGCAGCTCTCTGCCCACCCCTTCGCGGCGGCACTCGTGGCGGCCGCCGGTGCGGATCCGCTGCCGGTTCCGACATCGGTGGAGGAGGTGGCGGGGGAGGGGGTCCGTGGGAGCGTCGACGGTGTCGCCGTCGCCGTCGGCACGCGATCGTTCGTCGCGGACGGGGCGCCGGCGGTGCCCGACGTGCCGAGCCTGCGGGGCGTCGAGGGGGACGGGGGTCCCGGCGACACGTTCGCCTGGGTCGCCGTCGATGGGCAGGTGACGGCGGTGATGCGGCTGCGGGATCCGGTCAGGCCGGAGGCACGGTCCACCGTCGACCGGCTGGGGCAGGCCGGGGTGACTCGAACCGTGCTGGTCACCGGCGACTCGGGACCCGTGGCCACCGCCGTCGCGAACGCGGTCGGCATCACCGTCGTGCATGCGGACTGCACGCCTGCGGGCAAGGTCGAGCGGGTCGCGGAGGAGCAGCTCCACCAGCCCACCGCCATGGTCGGTGACGGTGTCAACGACGCCCCCTCACTGGCTGCGGCCGACGTCGGCATCGCGATGGGTGCACGCGGCGCGACCGCGTCGAGCGAGGCGGCTGACCTCGTCGTGACGGCCGACCGCATCGACGCGCTCGCCGACGTGCACCGCATCGCCGTGGACACCATCTCCATCGCGCGGATCAGCGCGGTCGGTGGGATGGCCCTGTCCGGCGTGGCCATGGTGGCGGCGGCGGTCGGCCTGCTGACCCCCGTGGCCGGCGCGGTGCTCCAGGAGGGCATCGACGTCCTCGCCATCGCCCACGCCCTGCGCGCCCTCGGCCCCCTAGCCGGTGACCGTCGTCGCCGGCCTCGTCGCCGGCGCCTGTGGGCCACCCACCCCTCCCAGGTGTGTCGCCCAACCACGACGGGTGGCCGGTTCGACGACACACCTCCGCCCGGGCCCGCCTCGATCCCGCCGGTGTGTCGCCCAACCACGACGGGTGGCCGGTTCGACGACACACCCTGAGGTCAGGCGGGGGTGACGGCGATGATGGCGGTCCGGGGGATGGGGCCGTGGACGTGGGGGAACACCTCGCCCCGGCCGGTGGTGTCCTCGCGGATGATCGGCGCCGTGACCCTCGACGGGTCGATGTGCAGCAGGAGCAGGTCGTCGCGGTCGGCGTAGTACCGCTCGATGACGCCGGCGACCTGGTCGGGGTCGGCGCAGTGCACGAAGCCCTCGACGCCCAGGCTGGCGGGCCGCAGCTCGGCCTCCACCGCCGCCCACTCGTCCCGCCCGATGACGTGCACGATGACCCCAGCCCCCGACCCGGGCGTCACGACGCGACCACCGGCAGGACCGTGGCCTCCTCGACCGCCCCGTCCCGCAGGACCAGCCGGCCAATCGTCGTGACGGGCTGCTGACGGCGCTGGGTCGGCGATCCCGGGTTGAACAGCAGCTGCCCGCCCACCCCCGCCTCGTTCCACGGGATGTGGCTGTGCCCGAAGACCACCACGTCGGCGTCGGGGAACATGTCGTGCAGCCGCTCGGCCCGTCCCGTCGCCCGGCCGCTGTCGTGCACCATCCCGACGCGCACCCCGGCCAGCTCGACCTGCAGCCGCTCGGGCAGCACCCCCGCCAACGACGTGTCGTTGTTGCCCAGCACGGCATGCACGGGCGCATGACGGGCCAGGACGTCCAGGACCGGCTGCTCGACGATGTCGCCCGCGTGGAGGATCACGTCGGCATCCCGCACGAGGTCGAACACCGCGTCGGGCAGGTCCTCAGCGCGGTCGGCACGCCGGTGGGTGTCGGCCAGCACGGCAACACGCAGGGAACGATCAGGGGTGGGCACGGACGAACCGTACCCACCCCTCCCCCCGGTTGATCGGCGAACGGGTCAGCGGGTCGGCCACCCCCGGGTCAGGCGGATGGACTCCACGTGCCAGGTACGGCCCGGGGCCTCGTCCTCGTTGGGGTCGAACCGCAGCCCGGTGACCGGGGCGGCCTGCCACGCCGGGGTGTTGGGCTCCAGGGAGTGGGGGCCGGTCATCTCCACGACGTAGGTCCGCTGGTTGGGGTAGGCCACGATGTCGTTGCCGTTGCGCCACACGTGGTCACCCTGCTGGTACAGGACCCGGCCCATCGTTCCCCCGCCGGGCGCGAACGCCAGGTCGAACGGGCCGTCGACGGAGAACTCCACGACCACGTGGGTCCACACGGAGGTGTCGATCGGCGTGGGCACGTCCAGGACGAGGTAGGGGTCACCGGAGTGGTTGGTGTTGCGGCCGCGCAGCCCGGCCCCGTCGATCCGCTCGGCGTTGCCGAGCTCGATCACGTCGTCGGTCCCGGCGACGAGCCCGCCGGCAGCGAAGTCCCAGGCGTTGCCGCGGACGTCGCGTGCCCACTCACCGTCCAGGACCAGCGGGCCCTCGGACAACCCGGGCGAGACGATGTCGATCGGACCGGCCGTGCTGCCGGCGGTGCCGTCGGCGGCCACGGTGTGCAGCCAGTAGCGACCGGGCGGCAGGACGTTGGGGTCGAGCACGCCGCCGGGCAGGTCCCCCCACAGCGCAGACGTCGGGTCGGTGTTGTTGCCGGGGTCGTCGTCGAGGTCCCACCGGACGGCCACGCCGGGCGCGGTCGTCGTGGTGATCGTCCGGGCGGTCGACCCGTCGGTGATCCGCAGGTCGTCGATCAGGGTTCCGCCGTTGGCGTACAGGTAGATGGTGTGGATCGGGTTGCCCGTCCACGCCGCGTCGCCGGCCAGGTCGATGGCGACCGTCTGCCAGCCGGGCTGCAGGTTCGCGCCCGCACGTCCCTGCGCCACCATCGACGCCGGGTTGATGCAGTCCACGTTGGGGGTGGTCGAGCAGGACCGGAACTCCAGCCCCAGCGGACCGGCCGCGGGGCTGTACACGCGGGCGACCACGCGGGTGAAGCGGGCGCTGTCGACGGGGACGGCCAGGCCGTCAGGCGGGACGGGCACGGCGCCGCCGAAGTTGGACCACAGGACGGGCACGTTGCCGGGCTCGGCGCCGTAGCGCAGGACCGATGCGGCCGTGTCGACCTGTGCACCCTTGCTGTTGTTGATGTCGGCGGCCGGCCGGACGTCGACGGTGTCGTCGAAGTCCCAACGGCCACCACCGAGGATCGACAGGTACTCCGCTGGGCCCTCCACGGTGGTGTCGGAGGGGACGAGCGCCGGCCAGGTGACGGTGGCGGTCCGGCCCACTAGGGTGTCGTCGCCGGCAACGCGCACGACCACGGTGCAGTCACGTGCGGCATCCCCGGACCGGGTGCCGCCGCTCAGGCACCCGCCGTCGTCGGTCACGGTGGCCTCGGTGTTGCTGCTGAACGACACGGCGGTCCCCACGGGCAGGGGCATGCCCGGCGCCGGGGTGATCCCGAGCGAGGCGAGGGCCGGAAGGCCGGCCGCGTCGCGTGCGGCGTTGCAGGCGGTGGAGGGGGCCGCGCAGATCAGGGAGGAGGGGGACAGGTCGTCCAGCGCGGCCAGGGTCGCCGCCGGCAGCTCCTCGCCGTTGCTCAACAGGATCGCGGCATCCCGGGTGGCTGCCGGGTGGGCAGCCGCGAAGCCGGTGGTCCACGCGTCGGGGTCGGTGCCGTCCAGCAGCACGACCGTCTGGGCACCGTCGGGTCGGGTCTCCGCGGCGATGCGGGCGGCGGTGGTGAAGCGCTCGGGTCCGGCGACACGACGGATGTCACGGCCCGCGGCGACAGCCTCGGCCGCCTCCTCCGACACCGCGGCCGTCCCGCCGATGACGACCAGCTCGTCGGGGTCCAGGGTGGCCATGGCCTGACGGGTGGCGTCGGTGACGAAGTTGTTGTCCACCAGCAGCACCGGGAAGCCGGTGGCGGCGGCCCACGCACCGGCGCCGATGGCGTCGATGAAGCCGGCGGAGGGGTTGCCCTCGGGGCCACGGGCACGGGCGAGCAGCACCGTGGAGACGTCGCCCGTGGCGACCTGCAGGGCCGCCTCGGCCGCGGTCTCGGTCCGGTCACGGCCGGAGATGCGGGTGATGTCGGCGCCGGCCGGCAGGTCGGCACGCACGTCCTCGGGGACCGCGGCGACCCCACCGAGGATGATGACCTCGTCGACGTCGGCGTCGGTGAGCAGGGCCTTGGTGGCGTCGTCGAGACGACCGTCGGTTGCGCCGACGAGCATGGCGTCGTCCTGCAGGACACCGGAGGCCAGTGCGTCGGGGAAGGCCCCTGTCGTGCTCACGATCGCACGGGTGGTCGGGGCGAGGGCAGCGACGGCCCGCATGCGTGTGGCCGGGTCGGCACCGTCCCACGGCACGGCGGTGACGTCGTCGGCAATCGACGACACGCCCGCCGGATCGGGACCGGTCTGGGCCGCGACGGGCACCAGGGACCCGACGAGGAGGGGGAGGACGAGGGCGATGAGCCCGAGGGCAGGGGCAAATAGTCGGCGACGCGACAATGTTGACTGCATGTGCCGGAGCGTGCCGCAACGAGTATGCGAGTTCAAGTTCGGTCACGGACCGCGGATGTCGGCTCGGGTCCACCGTCGCCCGGGCGGTGGTGGAGGCGGACGCAGCAGACGTCGTCGTCCGGCTCGAGCGATGCGTCGAGGGCCGCGCCGGCGGCCTCGACCGCCGCGGTCAGCAGGCAGTGGTTCATGCCGCAGATCAACGCGGTGTGGCTGCGGGCGAGCTCGTGGAAGGGGCAGTTGCGGAGGACGATCGTGCCGTTGTCGTCCCGGGTCGGTTCGAACCCGCGTGTTTCCAGCGTGGCCATGACCGCCTCGGTCGAGGGGGTGCCGTCCGCCTCGACGGCCATCGCCGCCCCGAGGGCCACGCCCTCGCGTCGGGCGACATCGTCCAGCAGGCGTCCGGGATCCTCCCCTGTCGTCGATGCGCGCACGAGGGCGTCGGCAAGCAGCCGTCCGGGCAGGGCGTAGTCCCTCGGCGGCAGGCTGACGTCGACGTCGCGCCTGGCACGACGGTAGACCTTGGCAGGGCGTCCGGCGCCGGGTCCCGTTCGTCCGCTGAGGCGCTGGTAGTCGACCTCGAGCAGCCCGAGCTCGGCCAGCCTGTCCAGGTGGTGGGCCGTGATGCCCCGGCGCAGGCCGCTGGCCGCAGCGGCAGCGTCGCGACCGACCCATCCGCTGGCGTCGACCACGTGCTCGTACAGCAGGCGCCGGTTGGGGTCCCCGAGGGCGGCGACGACGTCGATCGGGTCCGGGTCGGGGACGGCTGGGGTGGTCATGTTCCCGAGCGTATCCGACCAAAAATAATCCTTGTTGACTTTTCAAAGGAGAGGGGATCACTATCGTCAACATCAACTGACGATAGAAAGGAACCGCGATGTCCGCCCATGCCCCCACCTCCTCGAACCAGGTCGACCGCCTGTCCGTGATCCGCGACCGGGATCTCCCGGTCCCCGTCATCCAGGCCTTCTGGTTGCTCCGCCTCGGGTTCACCGTCGCGCCGATCCTCTTCGGCCTCGACAAGTTCACCAACGTGCTCGTCGACTGGGAGACCTACGTCGCGCCCGTGTTCACCGACACCCTGGGGATCTCCGGCGGAGCGCTGATGTCCGTGGTCGGCGTCGTCGAGGTGGTCGCCGGGATCCTCGTGTTCGCCAGGCCGCGGATCGGGGGGTGGGTCGTCGCCGGGTGGCTCGGCGGGATCATCCTCGACCTCCTGGTGCTCGGCGATCACTACGACGTGGCCCTGCGCGACTTCGGGTTGCTGCTCGGCGCACTGACGCTTGCCCGGTTGGCCGCGGCGGTCCCGCGCGATGCCAACCCGTTGCCCTCCGCGACCGCTCGTGGCTGAGCGCCGAGCCCGACTGGAGCGCGTCGTGACCGCAACCGAAACGCACATCATCGTGGGCGCCGGCCTGGCCGGTGCCACCGCCGCCCGCACCCTGCGGGAGCACGGGTTCGACGGCAGGGTCGTCCTGGTCGGCGACGAACGGCACCTGCCGTACGAACGTCCCCAGTTGTCCAAGCAGTACCTGCGCGGCGAGGTGGCCGTCGAGGACACCCTCGTGCTCGACGCGCAGGGATGGACCGACGTCGACGTCGACGTCGTCCTCGACAGCGCCGTCACCTGGATCGACATCGCCGACCGACGGATCGTCCTCGGCAACGGTCGGTCACGCAGCTGGGACCGGTTGTTGCTCGCCACGGGAGCCGAGCCTCGGGCACTGCCGGTTCGAGGGAGCGACCTCGCCGGCGTGCACGTCCTTCGCCGCATCGCCGATGCCGAGCGACTGCAGGGCGCACTCCGGCGGGCCGAACGACTCGTCGTGGTGGGCGGTGGCTGGCTGGGCTCGGAAGTGGCGGCGTCGGCCCGGCAGATGGGCGTCGAGGTTGCCCTCGTGGAGCAGGGCTCGGTGCCGCTCGGGCGGACGCTCGGTGAGCGGGTTGGTGCGGTCTACCGCGACCTGCACGCCAGTCACGGCGTGGTCCTGCACACCCATGCCACGGTCGCCGCCGTCCTCGGCGACCGACGGGTCACCGCCGTGCAGCTCGCCGACGGCACCGTCCTGTCCGCCGATGTCGTCGTCGTCGGTGTCGGCGTCCGCCCACGGGCCCAGCTGGCCGCCCGGGCCGGGCTGCGGGTCGGGGACGGCATCGAGGTCGACGCGCGGCTGGAGACCTCCGTTCCGGGGATCTTCGCGGCCGGTGATGTCGCGGCGGCGTGGCATCCACGCCTCGACCGCCGCATCCGGGTCGAACACTGGGCGAACGCCATGAACCAAGGAACGGTCGCCGCCGTCAACATGCTCGGCGGCGACACGCAGTACGACCGGATGCCCTACTTCTTCTCCGATCAGTACGAGCTGGGCATGGAGCTGGTGGGCCTGCCCGATCCATCGATGGAGGTCGTCTTCAGGGGTGACCCGTCCGACGGCAGGTTCATGGCGTTCTGGCTGGCCGACGGCCGGGTCGGGGCGGCGATGAACGCCAACATCTGGGACGTCCAGGACACCCTTCGCGGGCTGGTCGAGTCGGGCCGGACGATCGACCGAGCGCGCCTGATGGATCCGGGCGAGGCGCTGGATGCGCTGGTGGCGTCGTGACCGGACCGTCCCCGGCGACTGCGCACGCCGTCGATGCCCTCGCGCGGGTCCAGGTGCCCGAGGCGCCACGTCTCGACCGTGCCGCAGCGGTGGCCGCCGTGCGTGACCTGTTGGATGCGTTCGGGCAGGACGCGACCTCGCCCCAGCTTCGAGACACGCCTCGTCGCGTCGTCGATGCCCTGGAGGAGCTGCTGTCACCCGAGCCGTTCGAGCCGACCACCTTCCCCGACGAGGCCGGATACGAGGGGGTGGTCGTCGTCCGCGACGTCGCGGTGCAGTCCCTCTGCGCCCACCACCTGCTGCCGTTCGTCGGGGTGGCACATATCGCCTACCTCCCCTGCGGCCGGGTCGCCGGCCTCTCCAAGCTGGTCCGTGCCGTGGATGCCCATGCGCGGCGGCTCCAGGTGCAGGAGCACCTGACCGCACAGGTTGCCGACTGGGTGATGGCGGAGCTGGCCGCAGACGGGGCGGCGGTGGTTGTCCAGGCCGAGCACCTGTGCATGGCGCTGCGCGGGGTCCGCGCTCGCGGGACCACCACCATCACCACGTCGCTCCGTGGACGCCTTCGTCGCGACCCGACCGCGAGGGCGGAGGTGCTGGCCCAGCTGCGATGACCAGCCGCCTTGCGAATGAGCGGGCGCAGTGCTTTATTCAGGTTCATTACCATTTAATCGGTACCAACCCAGAAAAAGGAGGCTGGTGTGACGGTTGTCGAGGATCGACAGCGCACCCGCGCCCGTCGGAGCGTCTTCGCACGTCCCGTGGCCACGACCGGATGGTGGTCCTGGGTCACGACCGTCGACCACAAGCGGATCGGGATCATGTACGGCGTGGCGTCGCTGGCGTTCTTCGCCATCGGCGGGCTCGAGGCGCTGCTGATCCGTGTCCAGCTGGCCGGGCCGAACGGCACCCTGGTCACCGCCGACCAGTACAACCAGATCTTCACCATGCACGGGCTGACCATGGTGTTCTTCGTGGTCATGCCGCTGGGCGCGGCGTTCATGAACTTCCTGCTGCCGCTCCAGATCGGTGCCCGCGACGTGGCCTTCCCCCGGCTCAACGCGCTCAGCTGGTGGGTCTTCCTCGCCGCCGGGATCTTCGTCTACAGCGCCGTGCTGTTCGACGGCCTGCCCAACGGGTCGTGGGTCAGCTACTCGCCGTTGGCGGGCACGCTCGGCCCGGACCCCGGTGGACTGACCCTCGGGTCGGACAGCGCAGCCATCCATCAGTCGCGGATGGTGTTCTACTCCCTCGGCCTGCAGATCGCCGGTGTCGCCTCCTTGGCGTCCGCGGTGAACTTCATCACGACCACCCTGAATATGCGCGCGCCGGGCATGACGTTGATGCGAATGCCGACGTTCGCGTGGATGACCTTCGTCACCGCTGCGATGCTGCTGTTCGCCATGCCGGTCCTGGGCATCGCCCTGTGGCAGATGATGTTCCAGGTCCGCTTCGCCGCACCGTTCTACGACCCCACCAACGGCGGCGACCCGGTGCTGTGGCAGCACATGTTCTGGCTGTTCGGGCATCCCGAGGTCTACATCATGATCCTGCCGGCGTTCGGGATCGTCTCGGAGATCCTGCCGGTCTTCAGCCGGAAGCCGCTGTTCGGCTACACCGCCGTGGTCTTCTCCGGTATCGCGATCGCGTTCATGGGGTGGGGTGTGTGGGCGCACCACATGTTCGCCACGGGCCTGGGCCCGGTCGCCGACGCCGCCTTCGGGATCAGCTCGATGGTCATCGCCGTCCCGACCGGCATCAAGATCTTCAACTGGCTGGGCACGATGTGGGGCGGGCAGATCCGCTTCACCACCCCGATGCTGTTCTCCATCGGACTGGTCTCGATGTTCACCATCGGTGGCCTGTCGGGCGTCACCCATGCCCTGGTGCCCAGCGACACCCAGCAGCACGACACCTACTACATCGTCGCCCACTTCCACTACGTGCTGTTCGGCGGCGCGCTGTTCGCGCTGTTCGGGGCCATCTACTTCTGGGCGCCCAAGGCGTTCGGGAAGATGTTCGACGAGCGGCTCGGGCGGGTCCACTTCGTCCTGATGCTGGTCGGCTTCAACCTGACGTTCGGGCCGATGCACCTCCTGGGCCTGAACGGCATGCCCCGGCGCTACTACACCTACGCCGACGGCATGGGCTGGAACACCTGGAATCTGGTGTCCAGCAGCGGCGCGTTCGTCATCGCCCTCTCCTTCATGGTCTTCCTCTTCGCCTGCTGGCGGCTGTACCGAAGCGACCAGCAGCTGCCCCCGGACCCGTGGGACGCCCGGACCGTCGAGTGGTTGACTCCCTGCCCTGCGCCACCCCACAACTTCGACGCGATCCCCGAGATCAGCGAACGCGACGAGGTCTGGTTCCGCAAGCAGCGGGACGGGCAGCTGCAGGTGCCGGAACCCGTCGACCCCACGTCGATCCACATGCCCTCGCCGTCGTGCTTCCCCTTGGTCCTCGCCCTCGGCATGCCGATCGCGGCCTACGGCGTGTTGACCGAGGGGACGGCCCAGCTCGTGCTGTTCGTCATCGGCGGCATGTTCGTCGCGGGTGGCATGCTCGGCTGGGCGATCGAACCCGGCACGGAACCGGATCGGACGGCTGGTCGGACGACCGGCGCGGCCGCTGACCTCGGGGCCAGCCAGTGACTGCCCCTCCCGGCGTGGCGATCGACGTGGTGACCCGCGATCATGCGGAGACACCGATGAGTGACGCGACCAAGGTGCACCGCGCGATGGGCGACGACAGTCGCAGCCACATCGTGGACGTGCTGCGTGCGACGCCCGAACCGATGGGCATCCGCGACATCGCCGACGCGGTCGGCCTGCACGTGTCCACGGTCCGCGGGCACCTCGAGGTGCTCCACGACGCGGGCCTGGTCACCTCCGAGCGGGTCGTGACCGATGCCCCGGGCCGTCCGCCGCTCGCCTGGACCACGACCCCCGCGGCGACGACGTCGGCCGACGGTGGCTACCGGCTGCTGGCCGAGATCCTGCTCAGCCAGCTGGTGGATCGCCCGGCCTCGCCGCTGGAGTCGGGACGCCGCTGGGGTGCCCACCTGATCGATGCGCCCCGGCCCGGCACCGTCGTGTCCGACAGCGACGCGGTCGAACGTGTCGTGGCGCTCCTCGACCGGCTCGGGTTCGCCCCGTCCCGAGAGGACGACACGGTGCTGCTGCGGCGCTGCCCGTTCGCCGACCTGGCACGGGGCCACGAGGACCTGATCTGCCAGACCCACCTCGGCATCGTCAGGGGTGCGCTCGATGCCCTCGGGTCGACCACCACCGCCGATGCCATGGTGCCGTTCGTCGAACCCAGCCTCTGCACCGTGCGGCTGTCGACCAGCTGAGACCCCGGGGGCCCGAGAGGCCCCGCCCACGTCGGCGCACGGACGTCGTCGACGACCTGCCGTCGGCGACCACGAGGACGTCGACCCCTCCACGAAAGGGCACCGCCAATGCGCATGCGTCAGCTCACTCCCGACATCGAGGTCAGCGAGATCGGCTTCGGGAACTGGACCGTCACCACGGGCTGGTGGGGCGAGTACACCCGCCAGGAGGCCGTGGGCCTGCACCGGGCGGCCTTCGACGCCGGGGTCACGTTCTTCGACACGGCCAGCGTCTACCGTGACGGCCACGGCGAGGAGGTGCTGGCCGAGGCCCTGGGTGGGGTCAGGGACGAGATCGTCATCGGCACGAAGTTCGGCTACGACCTCGACAGCGACGCCGGGTCCCGTGGCCAGCAGGAGCGACCGCACCGCACCGATGTCGCCAGCGTGGCGAGGGCCCTCGACGACTCGCTCCGACGGCTCGGGACCGACGTCGTCGACGTCTGGCAGCTGCACAACCCCCGCATGGGGCACCTCGAGGACGACGACCTGTTCGGGTTCCTCCAGCAGGCGAAGGCGGAGGGCAAGGTGCGGGCCACCGCCATCGCCCTCGGCCCGCGGATCGGCTGGCGGGACGAGGGCCTGCACGCGATGCGCACGCGCGACCTCGACGTCGTCCACCTGATCCACAACATCCTCGAGCAGGACCCCGGGCGGGACCTCATCGCCGCGGCCCGCGAGACCGACACCGGCCTGATCGTGCGAGTCCCCCACAGCTCGGGGCTGCTCGAGGGCCACATGCGTGCTGACACGGTCCTGCCCGCGAACGACCACCGCCGTCACCGTCCCCGCAGCTGGCTGCTGGAGGGCGTGCAGAAGGTCGAACGGCTGCGGTTCCTGGAGCGGACCGACCGGACGCTCGGACAGGCGGCGCTGCGCTGGGTCCTGGACCACGACGGGGTCGCCACCACCCTGCCCAACATCTACGACGTCGACCAGCTCGAGGAGTTCGTCGGCGCGTCAGCCGCCCCGAACCTGACCGACGAGGAGCGACAGCTGGTCGCCGGGCTGTACGCCGATGGCTTCGGCGTCGTCCCGGAGGCGGACCAGGAGACCCGCCTCCGGGACGTCAGCTGAACGGCGGATCAGCTGAGCCGGCGACGATCGATGATCGTCAGCTCGTAGGGGCCGGCGGGCGCCTGGACGACGACGCACTCGCCGGGGCGGCGGCCCATGAGGGCGCGGGCGAGGGGGGAGTCGACGGAGATGTGGTCGGGGCCCAGCCGTGCCTCCAGCGGATGCACGAGGCGGAAGGTCTCCTCCTCGCCGACGGCGTCCCTGACGACGACCTCGTCGCCGAGCTCGACGATCGTGGGATCCTCCTGGACCTCCTCCACGACGACGGCCTGGCGAAGCGCATCCTCCATGGCGGCGATCTCGGCGAGGATGCGTTGGCGATCCCCGCTTGCCTCCTCCGTGAGCGCGGCAGCGCGACGCGCGTCGGCGACACGCTCCTGCAGCTGGGCCCGTCCGGTGCTGGTCAGCACGACTTGGCGGGCAGACATGGTCCTGGTCACGGCACTCGTCCTTTCCCGATGAGCAACCTCTGAACCATGAAGCATAGCTTCATATCCAAGCTCCAACATGAAGCAACAAGGAGAAGGTCAGCCCGTGATGGTCCAGACGGCGGTCGCGGGATGGTCCGCGGGATTCGACCAGCCGTCGATGACCGCGGCGTCGAGCACGATGGCGTCGCCGGCCTGGAGGGTCTCCGTGACCTTCCCGAGCTCGAGGTCCAGCACCCCGTCCCGCAGCACCACCGTCTCGGTGCCCTTGCCGGGGAACAACGGCCCGCGGCCGCGTGCCCGCGCGTCGAGCGTGACCTCCCATGCGGTGCTCGACGGGCTGGACACCAATCGGCGGCCGGTGACACCCGGGGCCAAGCGGGTGGCGTCCTCCCCGGTCCTGCGACCGATGTGATAGCCGACGGCCGCGTGGTCGCTGGGATCGACCGGCACCCCGAGCGCCTCCCACAGCCGCAGCACGGTCTCACCCGACACCCCACGAACCCCTCGCTCGGCCTGGGACAGCGCCGAGGGGCTGATGCCGATCCGCCTCGCCAGCTCGGCCTGGCCGACCCCACGGTCGGTCCGCCACCGGCGGATGGTGTCCCCGAGGCGAGCGCCGCTGGTCGGACCGGAGTCCACGTCGACCAGCTGGCCGTCGACAAGGGTTGCCCCCAGCGTCCGTCCGGTGACGTGTGGTGGACGCCCGGCCGCCTTCTCGACGGTCAGGCCAAGGCGATCGGCCGTGCCACCGACGGCGACGACGACCTGCGTCACGTCGCGCAGCCGACGGAGGAACCGTTCGTCGTGGCCGCTGCGCTTGAGCACCCACAACGCGATGCTGCGACGCCGGTAGAGCCGCGGGCAGGCCACCAGGAACAGGTCCAGCGCCTCGTCGTTGCCCCACCGGGCCGCCACGTCGGTCAACGAGTCGACCACCACCCGCGCGTCGGTCCCGACCAGCTCGTCGGCACGATCGAACGCCGCACGCCCCTGTGCCACGCCGACGGATCCGTCGGCCCACTCGAGCACGGCCCGAGCGCTGTGCACCTCGTGGCGACCGGATGTGTCGACGACGACCAGCCGGTCGGGATCGGAGGCCCGGACGTAGGCGTCGACGAACCAGTCGATCGGCGTGTCGTCGCCGACGAGCAGCACCAGGTTGTCGCCGATGGCGATCCCGTCCAGCAGGGCGTCGAAGGCGGCGACGCCGCTGGTCAGCACGCGGGGATCGGTCATCAGCGCCGTCGTGGGCCGGCCGGCGTCAGCTGGCGACCGCGCAGCCGTCCACGCCGCACGCGTCACCGGCATCGTGCTCGTGGTCGGCATCGTGCTCGTGGTTGGCCCCGCGGTTGGCCGGGTCGTCGGCCGGGTCGGCGTCCGCGCCCCGGGCGGCCCAGGCCTGCTCCAGCGCCTGCAGCAGGACCTCGGTCGGCTGGGCACCGGACACCCCGATCCGCCGGTCGAACACGAAGAACGGCACGCCGGAGATGCCGTACTCCACCGCCTGCTCCTCGTCGGCCCGGACCGCCTCGGCGTACTCGTCGGTGGCCAGCATCGACCGGACCGCCTCGGCGTCCATCCCGGCCTCGGCGGCCAGGCGGGCCAGCACCTCGTGATCGCCGACCTCCTCGCCCTGCGAGTGGTAGGCGTCGAGGAAGCGGTTCTTCACCTCGTGCTGCAGGCCGTGGTCAGCCGCCAGGTGCAGCACGCGGTGGGCGTCGAAGGTGTTGCCGGGCCGCACGATGTCGAAGCGGAAGTCCAGCCCCTCGGCCGCGCCCTGCTCCACCATGCGGTCGATCATCGCCTGGGCCTGATCGGTCGAGGTGCGGTACTTGGCGGCCAGCATCGAGGCGTAGTCGCCGTCACGGCTGGCCGGCGCATGCCGGTCCAGCTCGAAGCTGCGCCACCGCACAGTCACCTGCTCACGGTGGGGGAACGCGGCCAGCGCACGCTCGAAGCGCACCTTGCCGACCGCACACCACGGGCACACGACGTCCGACCAGATCTCCACGTCCATCATGTCGCCCATCATGACGTGTCGTGCACGCGACGCGCCGGCGTGGGCCCTGTCGTCGTCCGGTGCACCCGGCTCAGGTCCGGCGTGGAGCGGCCGATCGGTCCTGCGTCCCGTGCCCCCTCCGAAACCGGAGCGTCCGTGCTCACCCACACGACCATCTCGACCCGACTCGCCGCCATCACCGCCGTTGCGCTGGCGGGCCTCCTCGTCGTCATCACGTTCGGCCTGCTGGGCACCCGCGACGACATGATGGAGTCGCGGCGGGTCAAGACCCGCGAGCACACCGAGCTGGCCATCTCCCTCATCGGCCACTTCCATGCCCTGGAGGAGTCGGGTGCGATGACCCGGGAGGGGGCGCAGCAGGAGGCCCTCGACGCGGTCCGCGACCTGCGCTACGACGGCACCGAGTACTTCTGGATCAACGACATGTCGCCGACCGTGGTCATGCATCCGATCAAGCCGGAGCTCGAGGGCCAGGACGTCTCCACCCTCGAGGACGCGAACGGGACACGGCTCTTCGTGGAGTTCGTGGACGTCGTCCGGGACGGCGGGGAGGGGTTCGTGGACTACCTGTGGCCCAAGCCCGACGAGGAGGAGGCGCAGCCGAAGATCTCCTACGTCGCCGGGTTCGAGCCGTGGGGATGGGTCGTCGGGACCGGCATCTACGTCGACGACGTCGACGCCCAGTTCTGGGCGAAGGTCCGGGCGTTCGGACTTCCCGCGCTGCTGATCATGGCCATCGTCGGGGGCTTGAGCCGCTGGATCGGCGGGCGGTTGGCCCGGGACATCGCCCGCCGTGCCGAGGAAGTCCACGTGGCCTCGGAGGGGCTGTCGTCGTCGAGCGCGGCGGTCGACGGCGCGTCAGCGGAGACCACCGTGAAGGCCCGCCGGGTCGGGGCATCCGCCGAGGACGTCCACAGCCACCTGGCCACCGTCGCCACGGGGGTGGAGCAGCTGAACGCGTCGGTCGCCGAGATCGGCCGGGCCGTCACGAGCGCATCGCAGGTGGCCGACGGCGCGGTCGCCGAGACGGCGACCACACGCGACGCCATCAACCGCCTCGGCACGAACTCCGCGGAGATCGGCAAGGTCGTGGAGGTCATCAGCGCGATCGCCGACCAGACCAACCTGCTGGCCCTCAACGCCACCATCGAGTCGGCGCGGGCCGGTGCTGCGGGCAAGGGCTTCGCGGTCGTCGCCAACGAGGTGAAGGACCTGGCACGGGAGACCGCACACGCCACCCAACAGGTCGCCGACCAGATCGGTGCGATCCAGGTCGACACCGAGGAGGCTGTTCGGGCGATCGGCCGCATCGCCGATGTCATCGCCCAGGTCGCCGACACCCAGCAGACCATCGCGGCGGCGGTGGAGGAGCAGCAGGTCACGACCGCGGAGATCTCCCGCAGCGTGACCACGGTCGCAACCCGCTCCTCGGCCATCGCCGACGACGTCAACGCGACCGCTCGCACCGCGGAGCACACGGCGGCCGTGGCGGCCGGCGTCCGCCACACCGCCGAGGAGCTGCTGACCGTGGCCGACGGGTTGA
This sequence comes from Euzebya rosea, assembly GCF_003073135.1. Lineage (NCBI taxonomy): Bacteria > Bacillati > Actinomycetota > Nitriliruptoria > Euzebyales > Euzebyaceae > Euzebya > Euzebya rosea. The sequence goes on along the minus strand of NZ_PGDQ01000012.1, from coordinate 181,711 downwards.
GCCGGCTGGTCGGACGCGTTGGTCGCACCGCCCCGACACCTGCCCCGGTGACCCCCACCCGCGACGTCGCCGAGCCCACTTCGCGCCCCGACGGCGCCGACGGGACGGACGACGCCGTTCGCCACGACGTGCTCAGCGGGGTCTGACCGCATACGAACCGACACGCGACGCTGACGATCGAACCGCCCGGGCCACGACGGCACCGGGCGGTTCGTGTGTCAGGACCCCGCGGTCAGGTCAGGACAGGGCGGCGTCGAGCGTGATCTCGGCGTTCCCGGCGAACAGCTGCGAGACGGGGCAGCCGTTCTTCGCGGCCTGGGCTGCCGCCTCGAACCCCTCTGCGTCCAGCCCGTCGACCCGTGCGCGGACGGTGAGGGCGACCGTGGTGATCTTCACCGCGTTGGTGTCGAAGGTGACCGTGGCGCGTGTCTCGATGTTCTCCGGGGTGCCACCGGCCTTGCTGATCTCGTTGGACAGCGCCATGGAGTAGCAGGAGCTGTGCGCCGCCGCGAGCATCTCCTCGGGGCTGGTCATGCCGTTGGGCGACTCCGCGCGGGCGGGCCAGGACACGTCGAACGTGCCGATGCCGGAGGACGCGAACTCGGTGCGGCCCTTTCCCTTGGCGAGGCCGCCCTCCCATTCGGTGCGTGCGGTGCGGTCGGTCATCTGCGATCCCATTCCTTCGTCGAGTCGGGTATGCGCTTCGGGTACGTCGATCGTGGTACCCGAACGATCCCACCACACACCCGACCGCCCGTGCGCACGGACACGAACGATGCACTGCCCTCGCGTGGGGGCCGCCCCGGGTTGGGGACGGGTCCAAGGGGGAAGAGCTTCGACCCACGAGCTCATCAGGGGTTCGACAGCACGGGAGGGAACACGACATGAGCAGCATCCACGGCCCCAACAGTTCGCTCGGCGAGACCGACGACCCGCTCCGGGTCGAGCGGACGGACGACCCGGCAGACCCCGTGGCCCGGGCCCGCGCGGCCCGGACCGTGCCGCTGCCGCGGACCGAGGTGGCCGACCGGGCTCCGTACACCGACGACCGCGTCGACGACGGCCACCGGTTCGGCGATCGCCACGAGGCGCGTGACGAACACGCCCGGACACCCGACGTCGTCAAGGACCTTCGCGAACCGGACAACCGGGCCAAGCTCCTGCTGGTCATCGCGGGGCTGAGCGCCCTCACGTTCCTGCTGGTCCTGGTCAACACCATCACCCTGCAGAGCCAGGGCGGCGATGACCCGGTCCTCGTCGACGGGGTGCCGTGCCTGGTCCAGGAAGGCGAGGGTGAGGACGCCATCCTCTTCTGCCAGCGCTGACCATCAGCTCGTGGATCCGAGGGCAGCCCAGCCGGGCTGCCCTCGGCCATGTCGGTGACCATCACCCGTATCGACTAGTTAGCCCGCCCGCGCCGGCGGGTATCCGGTTCCCGCGCTCGCCGACCGGCGGGTGCGCGACGAGACGAACGGGGTCGCTTCCCCGTCGGCATGTCCGAACACGAGGAGCACAACCATGCACGACCGCCTGCCCGCACAGGGCGCACGCCTCTCCCGCGCCGAGCTGGACGCCGAGCTGGCCCAGCCGCTTCCCGACAAGGAGGTGCTGTCCCTGCTGAACCTCAACGTCGACCTCGACCTGATGCTGGACCTGGCCGCCCCGATCGACCTGGCCGTGGCAGCGAACGCCAACGTGGCAGCCCCGATCGACGCTGCGGTCGCCGCCGACGTCCTGACCGTCGACTCGATCTCGCAGTCCATGGGCAGCCAGAACGCCACGATCGAGCAGACCATCTCCGGGGAGGCCTCGGCCCAGGCGCCCCAGTCGGCCGTGGTCGACCAGACCGGCGGCGGCACGAGCGGCGGGGCCGACGGCGGCATGGTGGCCCCGCGCAGCTTCGACGTCGTGCAGCCTGCGACCGGCGACGTGACCGATCCCGTGACCGACGCGGTCGGGGACGTCACCGACACGACCGGGGACGTCACCGACGGGGTGACCGACGCGGCGGGCGACCTGACCGATGTCGTGGGCGAAGCGGCCGAGGAGCTCGGCGGTGCCGTGACCGATGCCGTCGGTCAGCTCGACACGAGCAACTTGCTCCAGGACGGCCTGCTGAACGTCGACGTCAACGCCAACCTCGACGCGGCCCTGGCCGCTCCGGTTGCCGGCGCCATCGCGGCCAACGCCAACGTCGCTGCCCCGATCACGGCTGCGGTGTCGGCCAACATCGGCGCCGTCGCCTCCCAGGCCACCGCGGTCACCGACCAGACCGCCATCATCACCCAGAACCTGGACGACGTCGTGGCCGAGGCTGTTGCCGACCAGGACGCCGAGGTCCTGCAGTAGCACCGTCCCCGCTGCGCCTCCGATGACCACCACCGCCACCCCCCGACCGCCCGAACGTGCGTCGGGGGTCGCCCTCCTCGGCCCCATGCAGGGGTCGGGGTACGTCCGCCCGCCCCTGCTCGTCCGTCGTGTCGACGGCCAGACCGTGCAGCTCAGCCCGCTGCTGTACGAGGTGCTGTCCGCGATCGACGGCCAGCGCTCCTGGGACGAGGTGGCGGCGGTGGTGGCCGATCGGATCGTCCGGCCGGTCACGGCCGACGACGTGCAGTACCTGGCCACGGAGAAGCTGGCGCCGGCCGGGCTGCTGGTCCGTCCCGACGGCAGCCAGCCGACCCCGCGGCGCAGCAACCCGCTGCTCGGCCTGCGGTGGCGGCTGGTCGTCAGCAACCCGAGGGTCACCCAGTGGCTGGTCCGTCCGTTCGCCTGGCTGTTCGCCTGGTGGGCGGTCGTGCCCGTCCTCGTGACGTTCGCCCTGATGACCTGGTGGGTGATGGTCGACCGTGGCCTCGGCATGGCGCTGGACGACGTGCTCCAGCGCCCCGAGATGCTGCTGCTGGTCATCGCCAGCACCGTGGTGTCCGCGGCGTTCCACGAGCTGGGCCATGCCGCGGCCTGCCGCTACGGCGGCGCCACCCCCGGCGCGATGGGCGCCGCGCTGTACCTGGTCTGGCCGGTCTTCTGGACAGACGTGACCGACTCCTACCGCCTGGACAAGCGAGGACGGCTGCGGGTCGACCTCGGCGGGCTGTACTTCAACGTCCTGTTCGCCGTCGGCGCCGTCGCCGCCTGGGGGGTCACCCGCCAGGACGCCCTCCTGGTCCTCCTCCCCGTCCAGCTGCTGCAGATGCTGCGGCAGCTGATCCCCCTCGTGCGGTTCGACGGGTACCACATCCTCGCGGACCTGACCGGCGTGCCCGACCTGTTCGCCCGCATCAAGCCGATCCTGCTCGGCGTCGTCGGCCGCGGCGACGGATCCCAGCAGGCGCTGCGCCCGTGGGTCCGGGCCGTCGTCACCGGCTGGGTCCTGCTCGTCGTCCCGTCGTTGCTGGCCCTGCTGGTCCTCGCCGTCATCGGGCTGCCGTCCGTGCTGGCGTCGGCGGGGGAGAGCATCGCGTTCCACGTGACGCAGCTGCGAACCAACCTCGGCGCCGGCGACGGCGTGCGGGTGGCCCTCGGCGCAGTGGCCATCCTGACCGTCGGGCTGGTGCCGCTCGGCATGGTCTACCTGCTCGGCCGGGTGTCGACTCGCAGCGCAACCGCCCTGTGGGGCGCCACCGAGGGACGTCCCGCCGCCCGTGGCCTGGCCAGCGTGGCCGTGCTCGGGTTGCTGCTGGCGACCACGACCAGCTGGATGCCCGCGCCCCAGCCAGCCGGTCCGATGCTGGCGTCCTCCCTGCCCCTGCCCCGGGCAGCCGCCACGACCCCGGCCACGATCGATCCCGACCGCTGGACGGTGGCCGTGGAACCGGCCGCCACCGAACACGCCGTACCCGAGTCCCGTCCGCTGGCGGACCAGACCGCCCGCTGGCTGGTGCTGTCGGGCGAGCGGCTGGCGTCCCTCCGCGGGGATCGGGCGGGCACGGCCCAGCCGACCGCTGCAGTGGTGGTGGCGTCCGTCGACGCGTGGCCCTTCCCCTTCGATCCGCCGGCTGACGCTCGGCCCGGCGACAACGTGGTGCTGGCCGTCAACACCGTGGACGGCACGTCCATCACCGACTTCGTCGCCCAGCTGCAGTGGCTCGACGACCAGTCCGTGGTCGACGAGCACAACGTCGCCTACGCCGCCGCCAGCTGCGTCGGCTGCAGCAGCCGGGCCGTGGCGTTCCAGGTGCTCCTCGCGACCGGACGAGTGGACGTGGCCGTCCCGAACAACCAGGCCGTGGCGGTCAACCACGTCTGCGTCGGCTGCACCACCGAGGCCCTGGCCGTGCAGATGATGGTGACGCTGGAGGAGATGCCGTCGGTGGAGACCATGGAGGCCATCGAGGCGTTGTGGGCGCAGGTCGACGCCCTGCAGTCCACCGTCGAGTCGGCCTCGCTGGAGGTCGTGCACGGCGAGCTCGTCCGACTGCAGGACGAGATCCTGACCACCCTGGGCGTGGAGCTGCCCGCGGACCCGGACGACCCCGAGTCGGTCGCCGGACCCACCTACGCCGAGCGACGTGGCGACGGCACGCTGCAGCCCGCCGGCCCCATCGGCCGCCGGGGCGCATCGACCGCGTCGACCGATCCCGGAGAGCCGGCAGCCTCGATGCAGTCGGCCGGACCGCTGGAGCCGGTCGAGACGACGGCGTCCGCCGGACCGGTCGAGCGCCGAGTCCCGATGGAGGCCCCCGAGCTCGCCGACGACCTCGCGCCACTCCCGTCCGAGCAGCCCGTCCCGATCGAGCAGCCCGTCCCGATCGAGCAGCCCGTCCCGATCGAGGAGCCCGTCCCGTCCGAGGAGCCCATCCCGTCCGCGGACCCCCTCGTGGGTGACGTGCATGTGTCCCCGGACGAGCCGGTCGTGGCGGACGAGGTGGCATCCGAAGTACCCACGGCGAGCGAGGAGCCCGGCACGGCGGAGTCGTCCCCGGCCCCGACGGTCGCCGACCCGCCTCCAGTCGCGCCGCTCGGACGACAGGGGCTCGTCGTGACCGCCGACACGCCCTCCACGTCGGGCGAGCGGGTGGCCATGTGATCCGCCAGGCGACCCCCACGCGGCCGTGGCCCGTGGTGTGAACGCCCCCGGAACAGGGGTATCGCTTGGGCCCATGCAGCCGCTCGTCGTCGCCTCCGTTCCCGCCCGCCACGTCTACACGCGCCATCTGGCGCACCCGGCGGTTCCGGTGGCTCGCGTCGCCACCCCGGCCGAGACGTACCGGGCCACGCAGATGATCACGGCGGAATGGGTGCAGGTGCACGCCGAGGGCGTCGACGTGGCGCACGTGCACTTCGGGTTCGGCGACGTCGCCGACCGGGACTGGCGCCAGTGGCGGGCTGCCCTCGCCGCTCACCGCATCCCCCTCGTGTACACCGTCCACGACCTGGACAACCCCCACGTCGCCGACCAGGAGCGCCACCATCGACAGGTCGCGTTCCTGTGCCGCACCGCCGACGAGGTCATCACCCTGACCCACGCCGCCGCCGACCGGGTCCGCCAGCGCACCGGTCGCCGCGCGACCGTCATCCCCCACCCCCACGTCGCCGACCTCGACACGATCGCGGCCACCGTCCGACCACGACGCGACACCTTCACCGTGGCCATCCACGGCAAGGACCAGCGGGTCGGCATCGACGCCCGACCGTTCGTCGACGCCGTCCTCGACGTCATGGCGGACCGTGCCGACGTGCACCTCAGGCTCGACGTCGCCCCCGACCTGGTCGACAGCGCGCCGGAGGAGTACCGCCACCTGGCCGCCGCCGCGTCCCATCCGCGCGTGGCGTTCCACCACACCGGCTGGCTCGACGACGCCGACCTCTGGCGGTACCTCTCCGACGTGGACCTGGTCGTGCTGCCCTACCGGCTCGGAACCCACTCGGGCTGGGCCGAGGCCTGCGTCGACCTCGGCACGCCGGTGGCCGCCCCCGCGCACATGCCGATCGTCGACCAGCACCCACCGCCCCGGGTCCTTCCCCTGCACACCGACGCCGAGGGACGTCCCGACCGCGACGCCCTGGCCGGCGTGATCGATCGCCTTCGCCACGGCAGCCGGCCCCGGCCGGCCCAGCCCCGCTGGCGCGACGCGCAGCGACTGGACATCGCCCGCGCCCACGAGGCCGTCTACCGGCGGGCGATCGCACGGCTCGCCGAACCCGCCGACACCACGACCCGGCCCGACCCGACCGGCGACGACGGCCCGCCGGACGACGGCGAACGCGTCATCGACCTGACCCGCGCCGGCGCGCCCGTGCCGACCGCCGCAGCGGCCTCGTGATCCGCCACGTCGAGACCCGCCGCTCGGGGTCCACACGACCGTCCCGATCACTGCTCCTCTGCGGCGTGCAGCGGGTCGGTACCACCATGCTGTGCGACCTGCTGACCACGACCGACCGGCTCGGGTATCCCAAGGAGTTCTTCCTGCCCCAGGCACGCCACACGTTCCTCCGCGCGTGGAACTTCCCCGACGACGTCGACCTGTCGACCTTCCTCCATCGCGTCCTGCACGACGGGACGACCCGCAACGGCGTCTTCGCCGCCAAGATCATGGCCGACCAGCTCGCCGAGGTCGACCGGGTCACCGAGGGCGTCGGCCTGCGGGCGATGCCCGACCCGCTGGCGGTCCTGCTGACCCGCGAGGACAAGGTCGCGGCTGCCGTCTCGCAGTGGCGGGCCGAGGTCACCGGCGAGTGGTCCAGCCGCGCCGAACGTGCCGTGCAGCCCATCGACCCCGCCGCCGCCGACATCGACCGCATCAGCGAGCTGCACGACCGCAAGCACGACGAGGAGCAGACCTGGCGCCGACGCCTCTCGCTGGACGAGATCCCCTGGATCGAGGCCGCCTACGAACGCTGGTCCCCGCGACCCCTGCGGCTGATCGGCGACATCGCCGACCGCCTCGACGTCGACCTGCTCGGTGCGACGGCCACGACGGCACTTCGCCCCCAGCGCGACCAGGCGACCGCCCAGGTGCTGGAGCGCTGGGAGCAGGCAACCCGAGGGTGCCGCCGCTGCGCCGACGCCCGCCACCGCCTGCAGCGCATCCCCGGCCCGCGGCCACACGGCGCCACCGGCCCCCGTCCCCCCGCAGTCAGGACCACCCACCGATGAGCAGCCACGACCCCGTCTGGACCAGCCACCCCACCCCGTCGGCACCGCCGGCGCTGCCGGACCGCGTGCAGGTCGTCGTCATCGGCGCGGGCATCGCCGGCCTGTCGACCGCCGTACGGCTCGGCCGCGCCGGCGTGCGGACACTGCTGGCCACCGCCGATGTCGTCGGCGGCGGCGTGACGGGCCGCAGCAACAGCAAGGTCACGGCCCTGCACCAGACCATCTACGCCGACCTCGCCGACCGGCACGGGCCCGAGACCGCACGGGCCTACGCCGAGGCAAACACCGAGGCCCTCGGCTGGCTCCGCGAGCTCGCCGGCGACGTCTGGCAGCCACGCGACGCCGTCACGGTCGCCCGCGACGCCGACGAACGCCAGCAGCTCGGGGAGGAGATCGACGCCGCACGACAGGCGGGCCTGGACGTCCTCGACAGCGCCTCCGACGACTGGCCGGACCCGCACCGTGGCATGCGCCTGACCGGGCAGGGACAGGTCGACCCCGTCGCGCTGGCCGGACGCATGCGCGCCGAGCTGACCGACGCGGTCACGGTCGCCGAGCACACCCGGGCGACCGGCCTGCTGCCGGCCCCCGGTGGCAGGATCGTCCGGTTCGGCAACCGCACGGTCCGGGCCGCCCACGTGGTCGTCGCCACCGGCATGCCCGTCTTCGACCGCGGGGGCTACTTCGCCCTCTGCGAGCCGGAGTCCAGCTACCTCGTGGCCATGCGGCACCCGGGCGAGGGCGGGGACATGCTGATCACCACCGGCGACCCCAAGGTGTCGATCCGGTGGGTGCCCGGCGCCACGCCGGACGATCGGCTGGTGCTGGTCGGTGGACAACCCCACCGCACCGGCGCCGGAGGGCTGACCAGCCAGCGATACACGGCGCTGGAGTCGTGGGCACGCGACAACCTCGACGGCGTCGGCGACGTCGTTGCCCGCTGGAGCGCGATGGACTTCATGTCGCCCGACCGGCTGCCGTTCGCCGGTCCCCTCAACCGCGTCGGCGACGGCAGCTTCGTCATCACCGGCATGTCCAAGTGGGGGTTCACCCTCGGCGCCGCCTGCGCCGCCACCGTCTCGCGGGCGATCCTCGGCGAGGCGCCGACCCCGTTCGACCGGGCAGTCCATCCCCGCCGGCTGCCGGACCTGTCCGGCGCGAGGACCGTCGTGCAGGCCAACGCCAAGGTCGGCACGCACATGACCGGCGGCTGGGCCGGCGCGGTGCTGAAGCGCGTGCCCGACGAGCTGGCCGAGGGCGACGGGGTCGTCGGCCGCAGGGGCGTCGACGTCGTCGCGTCCTGCCGGGTGGACGGCGAACGCCACGACAACCGGGCCATCTGCCCCCACCTCGGCGGCATCGTCACGTGGAACGACGGCGACCGCACGTGGGACTGCCCGTTGCACGGCAGCCGGTTCGAGCACGACGGGGACGTGCGCCACGGCCCGGCCAACCGCCCCCTCGGCTGAGGGGGCGCCCGTCGGTCAGTGGCCGGCGGAGACCACGTCGGTGGTGCGGGCGTGCAGCCGCTCGGCGTGTTCGTTCAGGCCGACGACCTCGGCGAGGATGCCGCGCTCGGCGAACTTGGCCACGACGGTGTCCAGGGCGACCACGGCGGAGGTGTCCCACACCCGGGCCTCCGACAGGTCGATCTCGACCTGCTTGACCTGGACGGCGTCGTAGTCGAAGGCGTGGATGAGCTCGTTGGTCGAGGCGAAGAACAGCTCGCCGCTGACGGCGTACAGCCGCTCGTGGCCGTCGGGGTCGACGACGCTGGTGACGTTGACGACGTGCACGACCTTGCGGACGAAGAACACCGCGGACAGCACGACGCCGGCGCCGACGCCGTAGGCCAGGTTGTGGGTCAGCACCACGATGCCGACGGTCACGACCATGACGGCGGTCTCGGCCCGCGGCATGTGCTCGAGCGCGCGCGGCGTGATGCTCTTCCAGTCGAACGTGCCGACCGACACCATGATCATCACGGCGACCAGGGCGGCCATGGGGATGGCGGCGACGAGGTCGCCGAGGACCAGGATGAGGATCAGCAGGAAGACACCGGAGGCCAGCGTCGACAGGCGCGTCCGACCGCCGGAGCGGTGGTTGATCATCGACTGGCCGATCATGGCGCAGCCGGCCATGCCACCGAGGAAGCCGGTGATGACGTTGGCGATGCCCTGCCCGCGTGACTCCATGTTCTTGTTGGAGTTGGTGTCGGTCATGTCGTCCAGCAGCTGGGCGGTCAGCAACGACTCGAGCAGGCCGACCAGCGCCAGGGTGATGGAGAACGGGAGGATGATCTGGAGGGTCGCCAGCGTGAACGGCACGTCGGGCAGCGACAGGCCCGGCAGCGTGTCGGGCAGCGCACCCATGTCGCCGACGGTCGGCAGGTCGATGCCGGCACCGATGGCCAGGCCGGACAGGGCGACGATGGCGACCAGCGGCGCGGGCACGGCCTTCGTGATGCGCGGCAGCCCGTAGATGATGACGAGGCCAGCGGCGATGAACGCCAGGTTCATCGGCAGCATCGACGCCGCGTCGGCCTCGTCGGTCAGCAGGATGTGGGGGATCTGCGCCATGAAGATGAGGATGGCCAGGGCGTTGACGAACCCGGTCATCACCGTGCGCGGGATGAACCGCATCAGCGAGCCGACCCCGAGGACGCCGAGGCCGATCTGCAGCACCCCGGCCAGCACGGTGGCGGCGAACAGGTATCCCACGCCGTGCTCGGCGACGAGCGGGACGACGACCAGGGCCATGGCGCCCGTGGCGGCGGAGATCATGCCGCGTCGGCCGCCCGTCATGGCGATGACGATCGCGATGGAGAAGGAGGCGTACAGGCCCACCTTCGGGTCGACACCGGCGATGATCGAGAACGAGATGGCCTCGGGGATCAGGGCCAGCGCGACGACCAGCCCCGAGAGCAGGTCGGCCCGCGGGTTGGTGCGGATCGCGTCGCGGAGCTCCGCGACGACGGACCGGCGCACGCGCGCAGGGGAGATGGAGGGGAGGGAGGTCACAGCGAAAAGCCTTCGGTGGCGGGTGTGGTGTGCGCACCTCGGCCAGCCGTGTCGTCGTTGACGACGGCGATGCGTGAACTGGAGTAGACGGCTACGCGCCTTCACTCGATCGGCGCGCGAGCAGGAGTACTGAGTGTACGGACGACATCACTCCTGCCGGGGAGCCCACCCCGTCCATCCGCAGGGGGTCACCCGGGAAGGATCCCGTCGACCGACGACGGCACGACTGCGTCCTCGCCGCCCGCGACGGTCAGGCGCACCACGCCGTGGTCGGCCAGCCACGCCGCGACGTCGCTCACGTCATCCGCCGGTGTGGCGCCGTCGACCAGCAGCATCACGTCGCCCGACCGGGCCGACGCGACACCGACGGCCAGCGCGTCCGGGAAGTCGGTGCCGGTGGCCAGCCACGTCCGTGTCGGCCGCAGGCCCAGCGCCAGGCTCGCGTCGGCCACGGCGATCGAGGTGGTGTAGCGGTCCGCCCCGGCCAGCCGGGCGGTCGCGCCGACGGCCTCCGCGACGTCGGCGGGCACCACGGCTTCGCCGCCGACGACGGTGACGGTCGCCGGGTCCAGCAGCTGCAGGGCCGTCGCCGTCGCCGTCGGCACCGACCCCGTCGGGCCCCCCTCGACCAGCAGCAGCGGCATGCCGCCGCGGGCCGCGAGCCCCGACGCGGCGACCGCGTCGGGGAACGACGTGCCGTCCACGACGAGGACGCCGCCGGCGGCGCCGCCCACCTCCGCCGCCAGCAGCGCGGCGGTCGCGTACCGGTCGGGGCCGCCGGTCCGTCGCACCGTGAAGCCGGCCGCCACGAGGGCGGCCTCGACGTCCTCGCCGATCGCCGCCGTGCCCCCGACAAGCTGCACCTCCAGCGCACGCAGGCGGATCAGCTCGGCGACGACCGCCGGTTCCAGCGTGTCGCCGACGAGCAGGATCGGGCTGCCCAGCTGGAACGCCAGCGGTGCCGCGGCAAGGGCGTCGGCGAACCCGTCGGCCGACGCCACGACCACCCGGTCGGCTGCCTCGAACGTCGCCCGCGACACCGCCAGCGCGGTTGCGACCCGTCCCGGGCCGGCGAGCCGTTCGACACGGCCGGGCACGTCGACGGCCACGTGGGCACGGTCGGTGGCGCCGGTGTCGTCGGTCACCGACACCACGATCGTCCGTGGACCGGGCTCGGCGAAGGTGTGGGTGACCAGCCCGTCGGCGATGTCATCGCCCTCGTCGGTGGTGCCGTCGGTCCAGTCGACCGACCAGCCCACCAGCCGGTGGTCGTCCCAGCCGGCCCACGACCGGCGCAGGTCGACCGTGACCGCCCCCTCGTCGGTCACGACCGCCTGCGCCAGCGCGGTCGGCCCCACCGGATCGTCCGCGGCTGGACACGCATCCACGGGACTGCGCTCGGCGTCTCCGTCGGCCCGGCTGACCGTCGACAGGTCGGTCACCTGGTCGGCCATCGGGGCGCCGCCCGCTGACTGGGCGACCGTCGGTTGCGCGGTGGTCATCCCGTCGGGATCCAGCCACGTCCCGAACCACTCCAGCGCCGCGGCCTGGGTCCACCAGCGGTCGTAGAAGTAGGCGTGGTTGCCGGCTCGGACCAGCACGGTGCGGTGGTGCTGGAGCTCGTTGGTACGGGAGGCCAGCAGCGTCGCGTGGTAGTCCTGCACGAGCGTGTCGTCGGCGGCGTAGAAGTGCACGCCCGGCACCCGGTCGACCGGGGCACCGCCGATGATCCCGTCGACGGCGTCGACGGCGGACCCGTGGCGCAGGATGTGGTTGGGGGACGCGCTGAACTCCTCGCGGGCACCGACCCCCTGGAGGTAGCCGCACAGGTCCGGGTTGTTGACGACCGTGGTCAGCAGGGCCGCCGTGGCCACGTCGTTGCGGGTTCCCTGGGTTGCCTGGTCGGCCGGGCCCGAGAACGTCATCACGGCGTCGATGACGCCGTGATGGTCCTCCGCCAGGGCCAGCAGCGTGTTCTGGGCGCCCTCGGAGAAGCCGAGCATGCCGATCGCCGGGACGCCCCGGTCGTGCAGCTCCTGCGCAGCCGCCAGGAAGTCCTGTCCCTCCTTCCAGCCGATCGTCTGGCCGCGCCGTTCCCCCGAGGGATGCCACGATCCGCCTCGCACCCACTCGCGGCCCATGTCACGGTGATCGGGGGCGATGACGCTGTAGCCGTTGGCGCGCAGGAACGCGGCGTAGCGCACGATCGAGTGCTTGCCGTTGGTGTTGAACCCCTGCGCAACCACGATCCCGGGGGCGCCCGGCACGATCGAGATCATCGCGTGCAGCGGCGTGCCGTCGGCCGAGGTCAGCTGGATCCGGTCGAACGTCGCGGGGAAGTCCGCGAAGGGTGGGGCCAGGTCGGCCAGCGGTGGCTGGTCCGGCACCGGTCCGACACAGCAGCCCTCGCCACCGGCGGTGTCGGTGGCCGGGAAGGCCGACGGGTAGCCGTCGTCACCGAAGGCCGAGTCGGTGCCCTGTGGCTGGTACAGCGGGGTGTAGGGGAGTGCCAGCAAGCGGTCGACGGCGTCGTCGACCGCCACACCCTCCACGCCCCCGGACGGCGGTGCACCGGGGGGCTCCTGTGCGGCACCGAGCAGCACGAGGGCAAGAACGAGGACTGCGAACCGGCTCATCGAGGCTCCTACTTGACAGATGAATCACCTCTCATGTTAGTGTCCCGCCACGAGTTGCGTCCACCCCCGATCACCACCCCAGGAGCCCCCATGAGACGCTCGAGCCTGCTCTCCCTTCTTGCTGCCTTCCTCCTGCTGTTCGCCGTCGCGTGCAGCGGGACCGACGACACCACGGCCGACGACAGCGCCGGCGATGACACCGCCGCCGACGACACCGCTGCGGACGACGCGACGGACGACGCCGCCGACGAACCCGCCGACGACGCGACCGAAGAGGCCACCGACGACGCCGACGCCGACGAGGCGACCGAGGAGGAGCCGGCCGACGAACCAGCAGCTGACGGCGAGCCCATCGTGGTCGGCATCGTGACCTCCACCAGCGGGTTGCTCGGCGGCTTCGGCGAGCAGTACCTGGCGGGCCTCGAGGCCGGCATGGACTACGCCACCGACGGCACCCGCGCGGTCAACGGCCGCCCGATCGAGCTGGAGATCGTCGACGACGGCGGCGACGCCGAGCAGGCGATCACCGCAGCCACCGACCTGGTCGGGCAGGGCGTCACTATCCTGGCCGGCACCGTCTCCTCCGGCGTGGCCACCCAGCTGGGCCCGTTCGCGGAGGAGAACGACGTCCTCTACATCTCCGGTCCGGCGGCGTCCGACGCCATCACGGGCCTCAACGGCCACACCTTCCGGTCCGGCCGGCAGAGCTACCAGGACGTCGCCACCGCAGCCAGCCTGCTCGACGACGTCGACGGCGGAAGCGTCCTCGTGTTCGCCCAGGACTCGGAGTTCGGTGCCGGCAACGTCGCGGCGGTCGAGGCCGTCCTCGGCGACACCGTCGGCAGCGTCGACTCGCTGCTCGTCCCGCTGAACACCAGCGAGTTCACGCCGTTCGCCCAGCAGGTGATCGACGCCGCCCCCGACCTGCTCTTCGTGGCCTGGGCCGGCGACACCGCCCCCGCCATGTGGCAGGCGCTCGAGCAGCAGGGCGTGCCCGAGGCCGTCACCGTCGCCACCGGCCTGGCCGACCGCGCCGTCTGGCCGGTGTACGCCGCCGGGGTCGAGTTCCTGTCCCACTACTTCGCCGAGGCGCCCGACACCGAGGCCAACGCTGCACTGGTCGAGGCCGTGCCCGACGCCGACCTGTTCACCCCCGACGGGTTCGTGGCCGCGCAGATGATCGTGCAGGCCCTGACCGAGGGGTCCCCCGACGACACCGCCAGCATGATCGCGGCGCTCGAGGGCTGGGAGTTCGAGGCACCCAAGGGCACCCAGACGATCCGGGCCAGCGACCACGCGATGCTGCAGCCCATGTTCACGGCCAGCCTCGAGGGCGACGCCGCGACCCTGCTGGACACCCTCGAGCCCGAGGCGGTTGCGCCGCCCGAGGCCGGATGACCGTCGAGTCCGTGTCGGACCGGGCCGGGCCGGCCCAGCCGACGGCGGTCCTCTCCACCGAGGGCCTTCGTTGGCGGGTCGGCGGGTTCGAGATCATCCGTGGGATCGACCTGGACATCCACGACGGCGAGTTCCTGTCCGTCATCGGACCCAACGGGGCCGGGAAGTCCAGCCTGATCAACCTGCTGTCCGGCGTGCACTCGGCGTCGGACGGCCGGATCTTCACGAGCGGCGAGGACATCACGACGCTGCGTCCGGCCGACCGAACGCGGCGCGGCATCGGGCGGACCTTCCAGACCTCCAGCCTCTTCCCGGGGCTGACGGTGCTGGAGAACGCCCGGCTCGCCTCGCAGGCGGCGCTCGGCGGCAGCCTCGACCTCGTCCGCCGACCGAAGCGCAACGACCTGGCCACCACGACGGCCATGGACCGCATCACCGAGGTGGGGCTCGCCGATCGGGCCGACCAACCGGTCACCGACCTGCCCCACGGCGACAAGAGGAAGCTGGAGATCGCGATCGTGCTGTGCACCGAACCGAAGGTGCTCCTGCTGGACGAACCCACCGCGGGTGTGTCGGCGGAGGAGGTCGGCCCGTTGGTCGACGTCGTCCGCGACGTGCACGGCCGCGGGCGGACCGTCGTCATGGTCGAGCACCGCATGGAGATCGTCCTGGATGTCAGCGACCGCATCGCCGTCGTCCACCGCGGCGAGCTGCTCGCCTGCGACGTCCCGGACGTGGTCGTCGCCGACGAACGGGTCCGTGACGCCTACCTGGGGGCCGAGCTGTGACGCCCACCCCCACCCCCGCGGTCGCACCTCGCAGCGACAACGCCACACGGCCGGCCCTGCAGGTCGACGACCTGCACGTGCACCGCGGCGAGGCCCACGTCCTGCACGGCCTGTCCTTCACCGTCGCCGCCAACCGGGTCACCGCCCTGCTGGGCCGCAACGGCGCCGGCAAGACCACCACCCTGCTGGCGATCCTCGGGCTGCTGCCCGGCACCGGCTCGGTCACCGTCGACGGCGAGCAGCTGCTCGGCATGCCGACCCACCGCATCGTCGCCAGCGGCATCGGCTACGTGCCGGAGGACCGCGAGGTCTTCAGCGAGCTGACGGTCGCGGAGAACCTCAAGCTGGCCGCGCGCACCCCAGAGGCCACCGGCCGCATGGACCTGGTCCACGACGTGTTCCCGATCCTGCACGACCGCCGCGCGCAGGCGGCCGGCACGCTGTCGGGTGGCCAGCAGCAGATGCTCGCCATCGCGCGGGCGCTGCTGAACCCCAACCGGCTCCTGCTGGTGGACGAACCCTCCAAGGGGCTGGCCCCCGCCGTCGTGATCGACGTCGTCGAGGCGCTCGAGCGCGCCGCCGCCGAGACCACGATCCTGCTGGTCGAGCAGAACCTGCGGGTTGCCCACCGGCTGGCCAGCGACGTCGTCGTGCTGGACCACGGGACGGTCGTGCACGACGGGGGGATGGCCGACCTGTTCGCCGACGAGGCGCTGACGCAGCGCTACCTGGGGGTGAGCGGCGCGTGAGCACCTTCGTCCTCCTCGTCGCCACCGGCCTCGGCCTCGCCGGCCTCTACTTCCTCCTCGCCGCCGGCCTCAGCCTGATCTTCGGGCTGATGGACGTCCTCAACCTGGCCCACGGGGCCTTCTTCGCCCTCGGCGGGTACGCCGCGTGGACCGCCATGGACGCCCTCGACGTCATCGAACCCGTCGGGCTCCGGTTCCTCCTCGCCCTCGTCATCGCCGCCGCGGTGGGCTACCTCGTCGGGGTGGTCGTCGAGCGGCTCCTGATCGCCCGCAACTACGGCGACCACCTCGTACAGATCCTCGTCACCCTCGGGCTCGGCTTCGCCGGCGTCGCCCTCCTCGGCGGCCTGTACAGCTACGACCCCCGGTCCCTGGCACAACCCGAGTGGTTCGCCGACACCACGACCGTCCTCGGCGCCCGCATCCCCAACAGCCGCATGCTGATCTTCGCGGTCGCCGTCGTCGTCCTCGTCGGCCTGCTGACCTTCCTCAACCGGACCAGGCACGGCCTGATCATCCGGGCCGGGGTCGAGAACCGACAGATGGTCCAGGCCCTCGGCATCGACGTCGGCCGGTCCTTCACCCTGGTCTTCGGCATCGGCGGGATGCTCGCCGCCGTCGGCGGGACCCTCGGGGCCGTCTACTTCAACGGCATCACCCCGGGACTTGGCACCACCCAGCTGATCTTCGCCTTCATCGTCGTCGTCATCGGCGGCCTCGGCTCGATCACCGGAACCGCCATCGCGGCCGTCGTCGTCGCCCTGGTCCAGCAGATGGGCAACTTCTACGTCGCCACCGGCGTGGGCGACATCGCCGTCGTGGCCCTGCTCGCGCTGGTGCTGCTGGTCCGACCGCAGGGCCTGCTGGGAAGGACCGCACGATGACCGACACCGCCGACACCACCGTCCGTCCCACCTCGCCCGCCGCGGCCCCGTTGCCGACCACCCGGGCCACCACCGCACGCGGTGGGTTGATCGCCCTCGTCGTCGTCGCCGTGCTCGCGGTCCTGCCCTTCGTCGGCATCCCGATCCCCGGCGTCCTGCCGGGTGCGATCTCCAGCCCGGGCAGCCTGCAGGTCCTCGCCATCGGCCTGGTCTTCGCCGGCATCGCCGTCAGCTACGACATCGTCTTCGGGTTCACCGGCCTGCTGTCGTTCGGGCATGCGCTGTTCGTCGCGCTCGGCGCCTACGGCACCAACCTGCTCATGGAGTCCACCGGCCTGCCCTACGTGGCTGCGGTCCCGTTGACCGTGCTGGTGGTCGCGGTGATCGCGGCACTGCTCGGCGGCGTGGCCCTTCGCGTGGGCGGTGTGGCCTTCGCCATGGTCACCCTCGCCTACGCCGAGGTCTTCTCCATCCTGCTGCTCGCCGACCCCCTGCGGATCTCCGGTGGTGAGGAGGGCCTGGCCCTCGTCAGCGACGGCGTCCCCGACCTGCTGCGCGGCGTCGTCAACATCCGCAACCGGTACTGGCTGGCGCTGGTGTTCCTCGTCATCGCCTACGCGATCGCCCGCATGGTCACCGCGTCGCGGGCCGGTCGGGTGTGGGAGGCCATCCGCGAGAACGAGGACCGCGTGGAGCTGCTGGGCCTGAAGCCCCTGCCGTTCAAGCTGGTCTCCTTCGTCATCGGCGCGTCGCTGGCGACCCTCGGCGGTGGGGTGTACCTGCTGCTGGTCCGCGGGGCCAACCCGTCGCTGGCCAGCGCCGACTTCACCCTGGCGTTGCTCGTCATGGTCGTCCTCGGCGGGGCCGGCCGGCTGTGGGGCGCCGCGATCGGCGGCATGGTCTACGGGTTGCTCACCCTTCGCCTCTCGGCGCTGGGGACCTCCGGGGTGCTCGACGGGTTGCCCGATCCGATCGAGGGAGTGCTCTCCGAACCGCTCTTCGTCCTCGGTACGCTCTTCGTGCTGCTGATGTTGTTCGCCCCCGGCGGGATGGCGGGTATCAGCGACCGGCTGCGCAGCACCCTGCGCCGCGCCGACGGTGCTGCTCCCACCCCTCGAGCCCCCGGGACCCCGCCATGAGCATCGGACAGACCACACCGATCGATCGCGACGTCGAACCGCTGGGCGTGGACGGGCAGGCCCTGTCCGCCCGCGGTCTGCGGACACGGCGCAAGCTGATGGACGCGGCCGAGGCGACCTTCGCCGAGGAGGGCTGGCACGACGCGTCGATCGTCAAGATCACCGAGGCCGCCGGGGTCGCCCAGGGCACCTTCTACCGCTACTTCCCGTCCAAGCAGGCCATCTTCGACGAGGTCGTCGTGGACCTCAACCGGCGGGTGCGGCAGGCGATGAGCGAGGGTGCCGCGACCGGGACCACCCGCTCGGAGAAGGAGGAGGGAGGCTTCCGTGCCTTCTTCGAGTTCACCGCCGAACATCCCGCCCTGTACCGGATCATCCGCCAGGCCGAGTTCGCCTCGCCCGCCGCGCTGCACCTGCACTACGACCGCATCGCGACCGGCTACGTGGACGGGCTCAACGAGGCCATGGACCGGGGGGACATCCTGCGCGGCAACCCCGAGCTGATCGGCTGGATGCTGATGGGCATCGGCGAGATCGTCGGCATGCGCTGGGTGCTGTGGAACGACGCCCGGACGATCCCGACGGACGTCTTCGACGAGATGATGGCGTTCATCCGTCGGGGACTCGGCGCCCGTGACGACGTGGAGGTGCAGTGACGAACGACCGGGTGCCGGACGACCGGGTCGCCCATGACCTGGGGGTCCCGCTGGCCGTCGACGTGTCCGGCGGCACGCTGGCCTGCCGCAGCTGGGGGCCCGACGACGGCGCAGTGGTCGTCGCCGTCCACGGCATCACCGCCAACGCGGTGTCGTGGGCGCTGGTCGGGCAGGCGCTGGCCAGCAGGGAGATCAGGCTGGTCGCGCCGGACCTGCGGGGGAGGGGGGACTCCGCCGGCCTCGGCGACGCGTCGATCGGCCGGCACGCCGAGGACGTGTGGGCCGTCCTCGACAGCCTCGGCACGGAGCGGGCGACGTTGCTGGGCCACTCCATGGGCGGGTTCGTGGTGGCGGTCGCCGCCACCCGTCGCCCGGAGCGGGCACGGGCGGTCGTGCTGGTCGACGGTGGCCCGCCGCTGACCGCGGACCCGGTGGCGGAGGAGCGCGTCGAGGAGGTCCTCCGGGCCGTCGTCGGCCCGGCCCTCGCCCGGCTGGACCGGACCTTCCCCGATCGGGCCGCCTACCGAACGTTGTGGGAGGGCCACCCCGGTGTGGCGGCAGGCACGCCTGGCTGGCTGCTGGACGCCTACGCCACCCATGACGCCGGACCGGTCGACGGGGGGACCGGGGTGCGATGTCGGGTGGTGCGGGAGCAGGTGCTGGCCGACGCCCACGACACGCTGGTCGACACGGAGGTGCTGCGCGCCGTCCACCGGCTGTCGGTGCCCACACGGATGCTCGTCGCCGAGCGCGGGTTCACCGACGGTCCCGACCCGCTGTACCCCGACGCCGTCGTGCAGCAGCTGCGGGCCGACAACCCCTTGCTCGACATCGTCAGGGTCGCGGGGACCAACCACTACACGATCACGACGTCGCCGATCGGTGCGGCGGCGGTCGCCGACGCGGTGGAACGGGCGGTCACCGGGGGACGCTGAGGCGTCGCCCCGGGCATACCCGGGGGCGCCCCCCTCAGGCGGTGAGGCTCCGGCGAACGGTCCTGCCGGTCGGCGGGGTGGCTGCGGCCGGGAGGGTCAGGCGGACGCGGGTTCCCAGGCCGGGCGTGCTCGTGATCACCATCTCGCGACCGTGCAGGCGCAAGGTCTCCTTCGCCATGGCCAGCCCGAGGCCGAGGCCGCGGCCACGGGTGTTGATCTGGCCGGCTCGCAGGAACGGCGTGCCCAACCCCTCGAGGACGGCCCGGGGGATGCCCGGACCGCGGTCGAGCACCTCCAGCTCGACGTCGCCGTCGACCGGTCGGGCGGTGACGGCCACGAGCGTGCCGGCCGGGGTGTACAGCGCAACGTTGCGCAGCAGGTCGTCGAGGACCCGGGCGAGCAGGCCACGATCGGCCAGGACCACCACATCAGCGGTGCCCTGGACCACCACCTGGTGGCGATCCAGGTCATCGACCAGCCCGTCCAGCACGGTCGTGACGAGGCCGCCGAGGTCGACGGGTCCGATGTCGGGACGCAGCTCGCCGGCCTGCATGGCCGACAGGTCCAGCATCGTCCGGATGACGCGACTGAGGTGGTCGACGCTGGCGTTGGACTGCACCAGCAGCTCCTGCCGGGTCCGATCGTCGATGGAGTCCCACTCCGCCGCCAGCATGCGGCCCGCCCCGGCGATCACCGTCAGGGGGGTCCGCAGCTCACGTGACACGGTTGCCAGGAAGTCGGTCTTCATCGCGTCGAGGGCGGCCAGCCGTTCGTGCGCCTCGCGTTCGGCCCGGAACCGGTCGGCGTTCTCCATCGCCTGGGCGGCGAAGCTGGCCAGCAGCTCGAACTCGCCGGCGTGGTCCTGCTGGACCAGCCCACGGGTGGCGGTCCCTCCCAGCAGCACGGCGACGACGACCCCGTCGAGGTGGATGGGCACGGCCACGAACTCCACGATCCCCTGATCGCGGATGGACGCCACCGACCGGTCGTCGCCGGGATACTCCTCGAGCATGATCGTCCGGCCCGTCCGGAACACCTCGCCGACCACACCCACGTCCATGGGGATCACGTCGTCCTGGCAGTCCTCCGGCCATCCGGTGGCGGCGTCGACCCGGTAGCCAACGTCGTCGACGCGGACGACCAGCGCCGCGGTGTGGAACCCGAGGCGGTCCAGGGCGGTGAGCACCGCCAGCTTCGCCCGTTCGGGGTCGAGGTCGTGGACGTGACGTGCCGAGTCCGCCACCTGGGCGAGGAGTGCGGCGTGCCGTTCGGCGCGGTCGCGGGCAGCGGCGTGGCCGGACGCGGCATCGAGGAGCTCACGGGACAGGAACGAACACATCCATGCGATCAGGCCGAGCAGCACGAGCCGTTCGACCACGTCGGCGACCGCCGGCATCGTGTCGGTGACGGCCCCGACGGCCAGGTAGCAGGCGACGGTGAGGGCGACCAGCGTGCCCTGGCCGCTCAGCGGGTAGGACGCTGCGAAGAACACGGTGGTCAGCGCGTAGGTCCAGAACAGCGGTGAGTCGGCACCCCCGGTGGGCACCAGGAGCGCGGTCACCAGCAGGATGTCGCCGATCGACCACAGGTACAGCAGGTGATGGCCCCAGCCGCGGTCGATGATCGACGGCCACGGCACCCGTCCGACGACCAGCGCCCCGGCGGCGGTGACAGCCACGACCACCAGGTACGTCGTCCGGTCGGCCACGGGGGTTCCCGGTAGCCACGGCAGCACGACGAGGAGCCCGACGACGGCCACGGTGACGAGGACACCGATGCGGACGGTGCGAAGGAGGTAGTCCTTGAGCTGGGTGTCCATGGGGGAAGCAGGCCTGGCTGGGTGGGAGGGGAGGTCGGGCCTCAACGCTCCGGATCGGCAGGTACGGCGGCGGTCTGAGCCGACGGGTCGTACGCCCGATGGGCGCCTCGACCCCCGCGCTTGACCTCGTAGAGGGCGATGTCGGCCTTCATCAGCAGGTTGGTCAGGTCCAGCGGACCGACGCAGGTGGCGACGCCCACGCTGATCGACAACGACACGGGCTCGCCGTCGGTGCGGATGCGCTGCCGCCGGACGGTCTCGATCAGCTGCTGGGCGGCATGCCCGGCCTGCGCCCCGGGGTCGGTCAGGTCGTGGGCGAGCACGACGAACTCGTCACCGCCGAGGCGTGCCGCGATGGCCTCGCCCGGCAGCGTCGCCGCGGCCCGTCCGGCCGCAGCGGCCACCGACTGGAGGGCGTCGTCACCGACCGCGTGGCCGTACCGGTCGTTGATGCCCTTGAAGTGGTCGAGGTCGAACAGCAGCAGTGCGTGGGCGTCCCGGTCGGGTTCGACGATTGCCGCGGCGTGCTCCTCGAGCCCTCGGCGGTTCGCGATTCCCGTCAGCTGGTCGACCAGGGCGGCGCGACGCCAGCCACGGACGCGGCCGAGCTGCACACGACCGACTCGGACGACGACCACGATCAGCGATGCGGCGAGCAGCAGGCCGACGAGGACCACGGCGGTGCGACGGTCCCGCAGGGCGGCGGCTTCCCGACGCGAGGTGTCGGACCGGTCGCGCAGGGCGTCCCGCACGAAGGGATCCACGCGCTCGGTCACCGTCCGGGCCGCGTCCCGGACCGCCGACAGCGCAACCGGTGGCGTGTGGCTGGACCGGCTGGTCCAGCGCTGCACCCAGCCGTCGAACTCCAGCAGGGTGGCCACGTCGTCGCCACCGCTGGTCAGGGCCGCCAGGCGCTCCCAGAGCCCGGGGAGGTGGGTGCGGAGGTTCGCGGACTGCACGAAGGGGGACGGCACCATCGTGTCCTCGCCCAGCCATCCACCGTCGCCGTCGGTGATGTAGGCCTCGGAGGTGTCGAAGTACCCGTCGGTCCACGGGGCTGCGACGCGGTCGTGCTGGACCAGCCAGGTCACGTCGATGGCGTCGTTGACGACCAGGCGCGGGAGTGACGCGTGCTGCACGAGGTCGGCGAGCGCCAGCAGCTCGGCGTCGGCGGCGACGGCGGACTCCAGGATCAGCTCGGCCTCCTCCACGATCCCGAGGACGTCGTCGGGATGGGGGTGGTGGTCGGGGCGGTCGGGCAGCTCCAGCACGAGGTCCGACACCGTCTCGGCGGTCGGCCCGACCACGGGATCCTCCAGTACTCGGTCGAGCCACGCCTCGGCATCGAGCACGGCGACGGCCCGGGCCTCCGCGGCTGCGGCGACGTCGGTGCCCGAGGGGCCCTCGCCGGAGGGGTCGGCGAGGCCATCGGCGAGCATCGCGTTCAGCTCGTCCAGCGCCGCGCTGTTCACCAGGTGCACCGTCGCGACGAGCTCGGCCCAGCGCGCGTCCTCCTCGGCGGCGACGGCCTGCTGTGACTGGCCACCCGCCCACACGAGCGGTCCGATGACCAGCGCGGCCGCGGCGACGGCTGACACGATGACCAGTGCGGGACCACCGACGCCGGTCGCGGTACGGACGGTACGGCTGGACGATCGCAGGGAGGTCATCCCTTCGACGATCGGCCGGCCGACCGCCGGCCTGAGACCTCGGCCGGGGGTAGCCTGCGCGACGTGGACCTCCCCGTCATGCCACCCCTCAAGCCCATGCTGGCCAAGCCGTCGAAGGTGCTGCCCGACGGCGAGCTGTCGTTCGAGCCCAAGTGGGACGGCTTCCGGTGCATCGTCTTCCGGGACGGCGACGAGGTCGTCATGGGGTCGCGCAACACCAAGCCGCTCAACCGGTACTTCCCCGAGCTGCTCGAACCGTTCCGCCAGAGCCTGCCCGACCGGTGTGTCGTGGACGGCGAGGTCATCGTGGCCGTCGACGGGGTCCTCGACTTCGACGCCCTCGGCCAGCGCATCCACCCGGCCGAGTCCCGCGTGTCCATGCTGGCCGAGAGGACCCCCGCGGACTTCATCGCATTCGACGTCCTCGCGCTGGGCGACGAGTCGCTCGTGGACCTGCCCTTCGCCGACCGACGGGTCAGGCTGGAGGGGGTCGCCGAGGGGTTCGCCCCGCCCGTGCACCTCGCCCCGGCCACCCGCGACCGCACCCTCGCCCTGCAGTGGTTCGAACGGTTCGAGGGTGCAGGCCTGGACGGCCTGATCCTCAAGCCCGTCAACGACCCGTACGTCCCCGACAAGCGCACCCAGCTGAAGCTCAAGCACATCCGCTCCGCCGACTGCGTGGTCGCCGGCTACCGCGTCCACAAGTCCGGCGACGGGGTCGGCTCGCTGATCCTCGGCCTGTTCTCGCCCGCGGGCCAGCTGTGGCACGTCGGCGTGGCCGCCAGCTTCACCGCCAAGAAGCGCGTCGAGCTGCTCGACGAGGTCGCCGAGCTGGTGCTGGAGGACCGGTCGGCCCACCCGTGGGCGGCCTGGATGGACGCCGAGGCCAACGCCGACGGGTCCATGCCCGGTGCCCCGAACCGGTGGAGCGGCGCCAACGGACGGGACCACTCGTGGATCCCCCTGCGGCCCGAGCGGGTCGTGGAGGTGTCCTACAGCTGGGCGACGTCGGGACGGTTCCGGGGGACCACGAAGATGCTGCGCTGGCGGCCCGACCGGGACCCGGAGTCGTGCTCGACCGATCAGCTGGCCGAGCCGGCGCCGGTCCCGATCAGCGAGGTCCTGGGCGCCGGTTAGTCAGCGCCCGGGCTGACCAGCAGGTCGTTGTCGGCCAGCACCCTCGCCGACAACGAGCGGTGGCCGACCTCGGCGAACACCACGGTCAGGCGGTCGCCGTCGACCCCCTCGACGACGCCCTCGCCGAAGGAGCGGTGGTGCAGCTGCTGGCCGGTGCGGAACCCGTGCTCGGGGTCGGCGTCGGCCGGACGGGACTCGGCGTGCCCCGGGCGTTCGCAGACGTCGCAGCGGCCGCAGTCGGCGTCGATGTCGGCACCGAAGTAGCTGGCGATGAACCGCCACCGGCAGCTGGAGGTGTCGAGGTACTGCGCCAGCATCTGCCGGGCGGACCGGGACAGGCTCTGGTCGCGTTCGTGCAGCCCGTGGGCCCGCTCGACGGCGTCCTCGGGGTCCGTGCCGTCGGTCCACGACAGCTGGCCGTCGGCGTCGACGTGGACGGCGTCGAGTCGGGAGAGGTGCTCGACGACGATCATGAGGTGGGTGCGGGGCAGGCCGAGGTCGTCGCGGATGGCCTCGACCTCCACGGGTTGGTCGATGGCCGACACGCCCCGGACGACCCGGTCGAACGTCGACCGCTCGACGACGGTGGTGCCGCCCTGGAACGCCCGGGCGCTGCCGTCGGCGACGGTCCGCACCAGCACCGCGTCGGCCGGTTCCCCGTCGCGGCCCGCACGCCCGAGCTCCTGGTAGTAGCTGTCGAGGGAGTCCGGCGCCTGGTGGTGCACGACGAACCGGACGTCCGGCCGGTCGATGCCCATCCCGAAGGCGGTGGTGGCGACGACGACCATGTGCTCGCCGGAGGAGAACCGACGCTCGACGTCCTCGCGGTCGTCCCGCGGCAGGCCCGCGTGGTAGGCGACAGCGGGCCGGTCGGGCCGGTCGATCCGGGCGGCCATGTCGGTCGCGCCGGCGCGGGTGGGCACGTAGACGATGCCGGTGCCGTCCAGCTCCGACGCCTGCTCGACCGCGAGCTCGAACGCCCGGTCGCGCTCGGCGGTGTCGATGACGGCCAGCCGGATGTTGGGACGCAGGACCCCGGCGGTGACGACGACGGGATCCTCCATCCGCAGCTCGGCGGCGATCTCGCTGCGGACGGGCGGGGACGCGGTCGCGGTCAGGGCCAGCACCGGCGGGTCGCCGAGGGCGTGCCGGCGTTCGCCGAGCATCAGGTACTCGGGCCGGAAGTCGTGGCCCCAGCTGGCGATGCAGTGGGCCTCGTCGACGACCATCAGCGCCACCCCGATCTCGGCGAGGCGGGACAGGGTGTCGGCGTTGGCGAGCTGCTCCGGCGCCATCAGCAGGAACCGGACCTCACCGGCCTCGGCGGCGTCCAGCAGCTCGCGATGTTCCTTGGCGGTCAGCGTCGAGTTCAGCGCCCGGGCCCCGCCCATGCGGCCGTCGAGGGCCGATATCTGGTCGCGTTGCAGGGCCAGCAGCGGCGAGATGACGATCACGGTGCCGGACGCCAGGGAGCCGGCCAGCTGGTAGATCGCGGACTTGCCCGAGCCGGTCGGCATGACCGCCAGGACGTCCCGGCCGGCCACGACGGCGCTGGCCGCTTCGGCCTGGCCGGGCCGGAGCTCGTCGTGGCCGAGGGCGGCCCGGGCCACCTCCTCCAGCAGCAGCTCGCGCTCTGCGTCGGCGTCGGTGCTGTCGGCGCTGCTGGTCGGTCTGTCGCCGTCGGCGGGCGTGTGGTTGTCGGACACGGGGAGGGGATGCCCGCCGGCCCTCCTCCTCAACCTCGGCCTGTTGGCGGCCGGTCGGTCAGGGCTTGATGACCATCAGCACGATGGCGATGAACAGCAGGGCGGTGTTGATGGAGGACCACATGGTGATCTGCTTCGTCGCTGCGTCGGCGGCGGCGACGTCGCCACCTTCGTAGCCGGTGGCGATCCTCTCGCTGAGCGGCTTGAACTTCACGGGGCCGAGCACCGCGGAGACGATGATGGTGAGGAAGCCGAAGGACACCCAGATCGACTCGAACTGGAAATCGCCGACCACGACGAGGCCGATGCCGGACAGCAGGGTGAGGATGGCGACCGGCATGTAGACCTGCGTGCCGAGGTTGACCTCGGACCGGGCCAGCGTGGCCTTGGCCGACATGTCGTTGGTCCCCGCGATCCTGGCGTTGATGACGCCGTTCATGATCGAACCGCCGAACCACACGGCGATGGCAGCGATGTGGACGATCAGCAGGACGTTGCGCACGACTGGCTCCTCGGGATGACGGGATGGGCGTGCGACGGATCATGCCTCGTGCCCGTCCCATCGACGACACGGCCGCTCGCGAGGTCGGGACGTCAGGCGGTGACCGGGCCGTCGAAGAGGACGGCGCAGCCCGAGGGGGTGGCGACCAGCACGTCGGCCCGGTCCAGCTCCGGGGTACCGCGGACCACGAGGTAGGCCAGCGCGTCCTGGCCGTCGTGCACCACCGACTCCACGGCCGCCACGACGGCGGGCCCGTTGCCGGCGAGGGCCTCGTCGAGGCAGGTCGCCGGGTGGGCGCCCGAGGCGAACGATCCGGACTTCTCCACCACCGCACGGTGCTCGGCCGCCCGGTCGCGGGCCTCCTCCTCCGGCAGCCCGAGCAGCTGGCGGGTCTCCTCACGGCCGCCGAACCACGCACGCACGTCGTCGTCGGTGGGCAGGTCGGCCCGGCTGTCGGCGACGGTGGGGTGGGTGGTCGGGGGTGCGGCCGGCGCGGCCTCGGGCTGCGGGGCCGGCTCGCCGGCGGCATCGTCGGCCTCCGTCGGGGGCGGCGGTGCGGCGTCGGTGTCACCGGGCTGCGCGTCGCCATCGGCCGGGTCGCTGCCCGACGCGGCCCCGTCCTCCGTGGCCGACGGCTCCGCGGACGAAGGTGCGGTCGGGGCCGGCGTGGGCGTGGTGGTCCCCTCGTCCCCGTCGCCGGTCGTGGGCCCGCCGGCGACCACAGGAGGGGAGGGGGCGTCGGCGGCGTCGTCGGGGCGGGTGGTCCCCCCGGTGCCGCCGGTGGACGGGTCGGTCGACCCGTCGGCTGGCTCGAGCGTGGATCCGGTCGTCGGTTGGGTCGCGTCGTCGTCGACTGCGGGGTCCTCCGTGGGCTCGTCCGGCCGGACGTCGTCCCCCTGATCGCCATCGTCACCGGTGATCGGTGTGGTGGGGGCGGGATCGGGTGAAGGGACACCGCTCGTCGCGTCACCCTCGGACCGCGAGGGATCCGGGTCGGCGGTGACGACGTCGGGGTCGGTCGGCAGCACGCTGTCGGGGCCGTCGCGGAGGGTGCGGACCAGCAGGCCACCGCTGGTCACGACGAGCAGCAGCACGGCCAGGCTCGACGTCAGCCGCTGGAGGCGACGCGACGAACGCGACCCGCCCGGGCGGCTGGGGTCGCGGCGCCCCGTCGGACGCTGCGAGACCGCGGGCGGCGGCGGTGGGGTCACCGGAGCGACGACCGCCGGGCCCGGGGCCGAGGGCGTCGGCGCCGGGGTGGGCGAGGGCAGTCCAAGCGCTGCGGCCAGGCCCGCGTCCAGCGCGTCGGCGAATCCCGCCGGGGGCGGGTCGGCCGCGGCCATCGCCAACCCCGCCATCACCCCGGCCAGCGCGTCGGCGCGGGCCGCCACGACCGGGTCGGACTCCACGGCAGCGCTGACCTCGGCGTCGGCGACGGGATCGAGGTCGCCGGCCAGCCAGGCCGTCAGCTGTGCGTCGGTGGGCGTCATGATGGGGAAGGAGGGTCGGGACTTGGATGCACGGACGGGCCGGAAGGTTCCATCCGATCGACATCGCGTTCGTCATCGGCATCGGCCAGCGCACGGGCGACCTGCGCGAGCCCGCGGTGCACCCGCGACTTGATCGTCCCGACCGCCGATCCCGTGTGCTCGGCGATCTCGACGTAGGTGTAGCCGTAGTAGGAGTGCAGCACGACGGCCTGCCGGTGGTCCTCGTTCAGCGTCTCCAGCGCACGGGACAGGTCCATGCCGAGCTCCAGCGCGCGCACGTCGTCGTCGGCGGTTCCGGTCCAGTCGGGGTCGAACGCGACGGTCTTCGGGCGCCGGTCACGCTTGCGCGTGATGTCGTGGCAGGTGTTGGAGGCGATCCGGTACAGCCACGTGGTGAACAACGACCGCCCCGTGAACGATCCGGCCCCCCGGTGCAGCGCCAGGAACGTCTCCTGGGTCGCGTCCTGCGCGTCGGTGGGGTTGCGGAAGTACCGCAGGCAGATGGCGTACACCCGGTCGCGGTGCCGGTGGACGAGGGTGGTGAAGGCGGCGTGGTCGCCCTCCGACGCCGCGCGAAGCAACACCTCGTCGGCCGGCTCGCCGTCCGAGGTGGTGCCGGCGGTCCCGGCGCGGGCCCCTTCCTCCTGCGTCACTGCTCGGAAAAGCTACGCGACCCGGCGACTGGCGTTGGGTGACCCCCTCGGCGGGTATGAGAACGGCCATGCCCACCACCGACATGCCCGAACACGTCCGCGTCGCCGTCCTCGGGGGTGGATCGGCTGCCGAACGGCTCGCCGGACTCCTGGCCAGCGGTGGCGTCGACGTCGCCGTCGTCGAACGCCACCTCGTGGGCGGCGAGTGCCCGTACTACGCCTGCATCCCCTCCAAGGTGATGCTCCTGACCGCGGCGGCCCGCCACGCGATCGGCCGTGCCCACGACATCGGGGCCGCAGCTGCGCCGCTCGATGCCGGTGACGGCGCCGAGGCCTACCGCACCGCCGCCAGACGCCGCGACGACGCGGCGGCGAACCACGACGATCGCGACCACGTCCGGTCCCTGGAGGACAAGGGTGTGCACGTCATCAGGGGTGAGGGGCGGGTGTGCGGACCGGGACGGCTGTCCATCGATACCGACGACGGACCGCACGAGCTGGGCTTCGACGAGCTGGTCCTCGCGACCGGGTCGACGGTCGTCGTGCCCGACATCCCCGGCCTGGCCGACGCCGAGCCGTGGACGTTCGTCGAGGCGTGGACGGCCACGGAACGACCGGCGTCGATGCTGGTCATCGGGGGCGGCGCGGTGGGCTGCGAGATCGCCCAGGCCCACGTGCGCTTCGGCACCGCGGTCACGCTCGTCGAGGGCAGCGAGCTCATGGGCGGCGGCGTCGAACCCGAGACCGCCGAGGACCTCGCGGCGCTGCTGCGCGCCGACGGGGTGGACGTGCGCACGCAGGCCGAGGTCACCCGGGTCGACCCTGCAGGGCCGGGAGAGGGGTGGCGGGTGACGGTCGACGGGGGCGACACCGTGACGGTGGAGCGCATCGTCGTGGCGACCGGCAAGGCCCCGGTGGTCGACGGCCTGGGCCTGGAGCACCTGGGGCTGGACCCCGGCGAGGACCTCGCCATCGACGAGGCCTGCCGGGTGCGTGGGGTGGACCACCTGTGGGCCATCGGCGACGTCACCACGATCGCCCCGTTCACCCACACCGCCAACCACCAGGGATGGGTTGCCGCCCAGAACCTGCTCGGCCGGCCCACTGCGGCCGACCACCGGGGCATCCCACGGACCGTCTACACCTCACCCGAGCTGGCCGCGGTGGGCATCACCCGTGCACGGGCGGAGGAGGAGGGCCACGACGTCGTCCACGTCACCTTCGACCTCGGCGACACCGCACGCGGCAGCGTCGACCCCGAGGACGCCGGCCGGCTGGTGCTCGTCGCCGACCGGTCGTCACGACTGCTGCTCGGGGCGTCGTTGCTTGCGCCGGCCGCCGGCGAGTCGATCAGCGAGTTTGCGCTGGCCATCAGGGCCGAGGTCGACGTGGACCGGCTGGCCGAGCTGATCCACCCGTTCCCGACCTGGTCGGAGGGGTTCGGCTACGCCCTCCACGAGCTGCGGAAGGCGCTGGACCGGTGATGGCCGGCCGGTCAGCTGGCCCGACCGCGCGAGGGGTAGTCGTGCTCCTTGACCCACCCGATGGCCTTCAGCAGCTCCTCGGGATCGGGGCGGCCCCACGGCATGGAGTTGACCGCCGCGTAGAACAACGACCGGTCCGGGGAGATCAGGAACAGGCCGGGTTCACTGAAGCGTGCCGGCTCGCCGTCCTTGATGGCGGTGGAGATGTAGAGGCCCCACGTCCTCGCGTCGTCCTCGCTGAGGCCGTAGCCGACGGGCAGGTGCTCGATGCCCCACTCCTCGACCGACTCCGTCGCACGCGACTGGGTGTCCATGCTGATGGCGATGGGCTCGACCCCTGCCTCGGCGAAGTCGCCGGCCATGCGGTCGAGCGTCCGGTTGTAGCTCCGGCAGACCGGGCAGTGCAGCCCGCGGTAGAACACCAGCATGGAGAAGGCGTCTGGCGTCCGGTCGGCCAGCTTCCAGCTGCCACCGCCGACGAGGTCGACGTTCAGGTCGGGGGCGGGCTGGCCGGGGGTGGGGCGATCGATCATGGTGACGTGTCCTCTGGAGTCGGGGGGCGTACGGTCGTGATGCCCGCCCAGGGACGACGTCCACACCACCGCTGTGTCGCACAGGCGCGGTGCGGTGTGCACGGGGTGGAGGTGCGGCGGTGAGCTCGTCCGTCGTGCACGACCGAGGGCCGGTCGCGATCGTCGTGGCGTTCGGCCGTCCCCACACCCTCATCGGGACGACGCTCGCGACCGTCGTGCTCTGGGGCATGGCCGTGGCGCTGGTCGACGCCGACGTCCGTGCCGCGCTCCCCGTGCTGGTCGTCACCCTCCTCGCGGCCCTGGCGACCAACGTCTACATCGTCGGGATCAACCAGCTGACCGACGTCGAGATCGACCGGATCAACAAACCCGAGCTGCCGGTGGCGTCCGGCGAGCTCGGCCTGCCGGCGGCACGGGCGCTGGTGGCGATCTCGGCGTTGCTCGCGGTCGGCCTGGCCCTCCTCAGCGGCCCGTACCTGTTGGCGGCGATCCTCGTGGGGCTGGCGGTCGGCACCGCCTACTCGTTGCCGCCCATCCGGCTGAAGCGGTTCCACCTCGGCGCGGCGGCGGCCATCACGTCGGTCCGGGCGGTGGTGGTCAACCTGCTGCTGTTCGCCCACTTCACCGACGTGCTGGGACCGGCGCCATCCGTCCCGCGGCACGTGTGGGCGCTGACCGGGATGGTGCTCGGGCTGACCATCGCGATCGCCTGGTTCAAGGACGTCCCTGACATGGTCGGTGACGCCAGGCACGGCATCGCCACGCTCGTCCTGCGGCTGGGTGTCCGGCGGGTCCTGGCGTTGGGCCTGGGCGTCCTCGCCGCGTGTTACCTCTCCCTGATCGCCGCCGGCATCGTCGGGCTCGACGGGGTCAACGGGCCGGCGCTGGCGGTCGGGCATGCCGCCCTGCTGGCCGCCACCGTGGGGATCACCCGTCGTGTCCAGCTCTCCGACCCGACGACGCTGGTCGTGTTCTACCGCGACATCTGGCGGCTGTTCTTCGCCGAGTACGTCGTGTTCGGCCTGGCGGTGCTGCTGGCCTGACGCGCCACGGACGGTGTGTCGTCCTCGAACGGCTCAGCCGGTCAGCTGGGAACCCCGTGCGACGAGCGTGGCGACCAGCAGCAGACCCGTCGCCATGCTCAGCCGAAACGCAAGGCGAGCCCGGCCCGCCCGATGCGCAGCGACCACGGCGATCAGCAGGACGAGCGTGGTCGCCGCGGCGACGAGAGGTGTCCCGTGCCCCGGGCCGAGCAGCGCGGTTGCCGTGCCGGTCCCGAGGAAGCCCACAGCCATGGCGACGGCGCCGCTGGCACCCAGTCGCTGGGGGAGTCCGCCGATCCCCTGGGCCCGATCGCGTTCGAGGTCGGGCAGGACGTTCGCCGCATGGACCCCGGCCCCGAAGCACGCCGCGGCGACCACGGCCCACCACGCCGGCCAGCCCGCACCCGCCGCCGTCGTGACCACCACCGGCAGCAGGCCGAAGGCGACCAGGTAGCTGACCGGGCTCCACACCGTGTCCTTGAGGGCGGCGTTGTAGGCCCACGCCAGCGCGACGGCCAGCAGGTGCAGGCTTCCGGGGACCACCCCGAGCACCGACGAGGTGGCGATCGTCACTGCCAGCGCGCCGACCGCCGCCCGCTGCACGGTTGTTCGAGCCACGGCCCCGGTTGCCGCCGGCTTGTCTGGGCGGCCGTCGTCACGGCCCCGGCGGGCGTCGATCCAGTCGTTGGACCACCCCACCGACAGCTGGCCGCTGAGGACGGCACCCATCAGCAGGGCGAGCTGTCCGCCATCCATGCCGACGCCCACCGCGAGGCCGGCCGTCACGGCGACGACGACGAGCGAGGGCTCGAGGTGTGCGGCACCCAGCAACGCCCGTACCCCGGCTGCGCGTGCGATCGGTGGACCTCCGTTGGTGTGTGCGACCCGGTGTGGGCCGCTGCAGGCTGGTCTGCGGGACTGGGGCGCAGGCTACGTCGCCGGGGGTGTCGCGGCGTCGACGGGGTGACCGGGGACGGCGACGGTTCGGGGTCGTCGCCGACGGGCATCCCTGTCGCCATGCACAACGATGTCGTCCACCGTCTCCGGTCCGAGCTCCGCGGCTACTTCGTCGCGCCCACCTCGGAGCCACGGTCGTCGCGTGCGGCCGTCGGAGCCGTCGACTTCGCCTCCGTGGCACCGGTCATGCAGGCCGTGCGAGGGACCGCCGACCGGACCGCCCGCACGCTGCAGGCGCCGTCGGCCAGGACCCTGCTGCGCATCGCCCTGCTGTTCCTCGTGCCGGCCCTGCTGGTCGTGCTCGTGGCCGTGCCCATGGCGGCCGACCTCGCCGACACGCTCGCCGCGACCGCTGACGGGATCGTGGCCGGCAGCTGAGTCGTCGGCTGGCTAAGGGGTGTGGCGTCCGACGGCGGGCGGGTCGGTCGCGTCGTCGAGGTCGACACGGGGCGGTGAGTCGAACCGTTGACGCTTGTGGCGGTACATCGCCTGGTCGGCGCGCTCCATCAGCGCGTGTGATGATGTCTCGCCGGGTGTGGCGATGGCCATGCCGACGCTGACCCGGACCCGGATGGGTGGGTCGGTGGCCACGGGGACGTCGTTGAGGGCGGCGGTGACCTCCTTGTGGAGCGTCAGCGGGTCGGGAGTCCGGACGACGACGGTGAACTCGTCGCCCGACAACCGGGCGACCAGCCCTCGGCCGCCGACGGCCTCCTCGAGGTGCTGGGCGACCGCGATCAGCGCCTGGTCGCCGGCCCGGTGCCCGTGACGGTCGTTGACGGCCTTGAACTCGTCGACGTCGGCCATGAGGACGGCCACGTCACGGGCGACGTGGGGGTCGCCCAGCAGGCTGTCGAGGTGGTCGGTCAGCTGCCGGCGGCTGGCAACCCCCGTCAACGGGTCGGTTGCGAGCTCCTCGTCCAGCCGTGCACGGTCGAGGTCGCGGTCGATCAGCATCAGCGAGAAGCGCATGACCCACAGGGCCGACAGCAGTGTCAGGCCCGTCGCGAGTCCGACATCGGGTGGTGTGTCCAGCGCCACACGTGACCACATCAGTGCCGGTGCCGCCGCCAGCGCGACGCACATCAGCGACACCGACGCCGCGGTCACCCGCCGGTACACCGGCGCCGGACCGGGACGGATGGTCGACAGGTCGCGGTGGGACAGGGCATGGACGAGCAGCAGGCTCGAGACGACCGTCCAGATGTCGATCGACCGCGGCCGTACGGGCCCGAGGTCCTGCAGCGCCGTGAGGATCGTCCCGGGCATCGCGAGCCCGGCAGCCAGGGCGAAGGACTTCACCGCGCCGGAGGGGTCGGTGGCGATGGCACGCAGCCACAGGCTGGTCCCGACCAAGCCGATGACCAGCATCGTGGAGGGCAGCGAGTCCGCCACCGTCGGGTCGCCGGTCAGGGCGGCGAGCTCGCGCAGGCCCATCGCGGCGATGAGGCCCACGATCAGGCCGTCGAGGACGATGTGGCGGCCGTGACCCGGGCGGATGCCGCGGACGAAGACCGCACCGGCCGTCAGCAGCAGGAGGCTTGCGAGTCCGTTGAGCAGCTCACCCGGCCCGCCGTCGGGCAGGGCGAACCGGGCACCGTTGCTGAGGGCGTACAGCGTGCAGGACCCGACGAGCAACCAGAAGGCCGGAAGTCGAGGACCGTTGGCGCGACGGACACGGAGGAGGCTCGTCGTGCCGGCCGCAGCCGCGAGCAGGTACTGCAGCCCTCGCGCGGCCACCCGTGCCTCGTCGCCGACGAGCATGGCCCCGATGGCCAGGACTGCGCCGACCACGAGCCACGGTCGAGGGCGCGCCGCAGCCATCCCCCGTGTCGGTGTTGGGTCGCCCATCGGCCTCCGATCGGCGGCCGCGAACGAGACCTGAGGCGTCCCGCGTCCTTTCGTGGGGGCCGCCCGCGGTGGTTGCCGGGGGTGGGCCGGTCACGGACGTGTGTCGGGTTCCGGGCCGCCCGTCGTGGTTGCCCGACACGCGCCGGTACGGTCCCGGGATGGCACGTATCGAATCGTTGAGCGCGGTGACGCTCGCCGTGGCCGACATGGACCGATCGACCACCTTCTACGACGCGCTGGGCCTCGAGCGCGTCCATCACCAGGCCGACTTCACCTCCTACCGCTGCGGGGAGGGGTTCATCAACCTCCAGCAGGTCCCGGGACCGTCCCCGTCGGGCTGGGGACGGGTCATCGTCTGGGTCGACGACGTCGACGCCATGGCCCGCGTAGCGGTGGCGGCCGGCGGGGTGCTGGATGGTCAGCCGGCCGACGCGCCGTGGGGTGAACGCTACGTG
Organism: Euzebya rosea; assembly: GCF_003073135.1. NCBI lineage: Bacteria > Bacillati > Actinomycetota > Nitriliruptoria > Euzebyales > Euzebyaceae > Euzebya > Euzebya rosea. The sequence continues at coordinate 147,107 of NZ_PGDQ01000012.1, read as the reverse complement.
CACTGCACCGACCCCGACGGGCACGAGCTGTCCCTCGCCCGCCCGATCGACGCCCCCGTCCTCGCGCCGGCCACGCCCGAGGACATCGACCACCTCCTGGCGCTCAACGAGGCGGAGGTCCCGGCCGTCGGCTCGTTGGACCGGGCCGGGTTCGACCGGCTGCTCGCACAGGCCGACCGGACCATCGTCATCCGCCGCGGCGGATCGATCGCCGGCTTCGTCGTCCTGGTCCGCGAGGGGTCGGACTACGCCAGCCCCAACTACCGATGGTTCGCCGAGCGGGTCCCGGCCTTCCTCTACGTCGACCGGGTCGTCGTCGCCCCCGACCACCGGCGACGCGGCGTCGGCAGGGCGCTGTACCACCGGGTCATCGACGAGGCCGGTGACCTGCCCGTGCTGGCCGAGGTCAACACCATCCCTCGCAACGACGCGTCCCTGGACTTCCATGCCGAGATGGGGTTCGAGGAGATGGGGCGGCTCGCCCACGCCGCCGACAAGGAGGTGGCGATGCTGCGCCACGACCCGCGCGGAGCCACGCTGCGGGCGGGCACGCTGGCCACCGCCACGGACGTACCGGTGGAGGGAGAGGCGTTCGCCACGCTGCTTCGCCTGCCCGGCGTGACCGTGGAGCAGATCACGTCCTCCGCCACCCCGGACACCGGCGTGCAGGTCGGCGAGGCCGACGAGTGGGTGGTCGTGCTCGACGGCAGCGCTGAGCTCGAGGTGGCCGGCGAGCCACGGACGCTGGCGGCGGGCGACTGGATCGTCCTGCCGGCCGGCACCCCGCACCGTGTCCTGGCCACGACCGCCGGGACGCGTTGGCTGGCGGTGCACGTCACCCCGTCCTCAGGCGGCGCCTGATGCCGACCGGCGCTCGCGCTGCTCCTCCTCGCCACGGGTTTGCGCTTCCCTCGGGATCGCCGGCGATCATCGAGGGCGACGGTCAGCCGTCCCGTCGGTAGCGCGACGCCACCCGGGAGACCACCGGGGATTCGGGGGAGGTGCGCGCGGGGACCAGGCCGGCCAGCAGGTGGCTGGTGACGACGGCGCCGACCGTGCCCCAGCCGACCCTGGACATCACTGCCCCGGCGGCACCGCCGATCGTTATGGCGACGACGACCGCGAGCAGACCGGCGTTGAACAGCGCCACACGGATCGTGGCCAACCGCTCGAACCTGGCGACCATCCGGTCCCGTCCGGCGAAGGTGCGGCCCCGGAGCATGGGGGCGACGTGGGTCAGCGCGCCGACGATCGCCTGCAGCAGCACGCCCATGCCGACGGCCACGCCCAGGGCATCCAGACGGTCCCACCAGCCGTAGGCGACCACGGCCACGTCCGCCCACACCATCGCGGGGAACCACAGGCCGACCGCGACGACCGACCACCTCGCCGGCGCGCCACGAGACCGCAGCGCCGCCCGCACGACCGCGCTGCACGTCGTCGTGGCAGCCCAGGCGAAGACCCCCAACGCGACCGCCGCCAGGCATCGGACGACGACCCCGAGCACCCCACCGACGCCGGATCCGAGCAGCAGGAGGGTGCCGACGCTCAGGCCGGTCGCGCCGTGACGCAGCACGACGGCGGCACGGTCGTCGGCTCCTGGCTCGATCCGGGTGCGGGCAAGTGTCGGCCCGAAGAAGACGACGGTGGACAACAACGTCAGCCCGCCCCAGCCGAGCACGTTGACGTGCAGGTGGGCGACACGGGCGGAGACGTACCAGGGGCCCGACAGCACGCCGAGGCCCATCAGCACCCCGAGCAGGGCACCGTGGACGAACATGCCGTGGGCTCGCTCGTACACCCGCACGATCCAGGCGAACCGAGCGCCGACCGCGCGCCGGCGCATGCGCCGAAGCTGCCACCAGGACCACATGACGGCGCCCGTCAGCGCCGTGGCACCGACGCCCAGCAGGGCCCGTCGACCCTGGACGACCCCGGTCAGCATCAGCACCGCGCCGACGTTGGCCACGACCAGACGGCCTGTGAGGTTGGCGGCCGGGCTGCGGGTCAGGGTCGTCCCGAAGTGGTCGGCGAACGCCAGCACGAGGTTGGAGAGGACACCGAGGGTGAACAGGTGCACCGCCAGCCACCGGCCACCCGGCAGGACGTCACCCGCCAGCGTCCATGCCGCCACGGCGACGCCGTAGCCGACGGCGAGCAGGACGGCGGGGCCGGTGGGCCCGAACGGTGACCGTCCCAGGCGTCCCTCGCGGTGGCCGCGGATGGTCCGCGGCCGCGACGGCGGGGTGCTGGGCTCGATGGACACGACGGCCAGCGTCGAGGATCCCGGCGACGATGACCATGACCGAAGGTCCCGGCGCGTTCAGGACCTTGGGTTCGACTGCGCGTGCCCACTCCTTACGGCCTGTTGTGGATCCGTGGACGCAGTCGTAGCGTGCGACGCCCAGGCGCGATCGCTGTGCCAACGGCAGAAGGTGGAGGGACCTCGATGCACGTGTCTCGTATCCGTCGGTTCGCGTTCGCGGCGCTGTTCGGCCTGTTGGCCGCGCTGCTGTCAGTACCCGCAGGTGCACAGGACCGCCCGGCCTCCGATCCGCGCGGGAACGAACAGGGGCTCAGCCAGGTCCTCAGCGACTACGCCCGTGGCGAGGTCGCCCAGGTCGGCACGAGCAGCAGCGAGCCGGGGGTTCGCCCGGTCCCGGACTCGATCATCAACGACGGCAGACGGTTGTTGGTCTACGTGCAGGCCGACCGTGCCATCGACGCGGGTATCGAGGCCGCCTTGGAGGATGCGGGCGCCGAGATCACCCATGTGGCCGACGAATACCGGGTCGTGACGGCGTACGTGGCCCCGGCGGACCTGCGAGCGGTTGCCGCCGTCGACGGCGTCGTGTCGCTCCAGGAGGCGTGGGCCCCCGACGTCAACGACGACGGCACGGTCACCGGGGCATGTGCGACGGGCATCAACAGCACCGCCGACATCCAGCTGCAGGCCGACATCGCCCGCCGGGACTTCGGTGTCGACGGGAGCGGAGTGACGGTCGGCGTGCTGTCGGACACCTACGACACCACCACGACCGACGCCACGGACGAGTCGGACGACATCCTGTCCAACGACCTTCCCGGAGCAGCGAACCCATGCGGACGGACCACGGCGGTCGACGTCCTGGCCGACCTGAACGGCGGTATCGACGAGGGCCGGGCCATGGCCCAGCTCGTGCACGACCTCGCACCCGAGGCCGACCTGTCGTTCGCGACGGCGTTCGAGGGGCTCTACCAGTTCGCCGACCGCATCCGTGACCTGCGCACGGCGGGCGCGGACGTCATCGTCGACGACATCACGTACTTCGTCGAGCCGGTATTCCAGGAGGGACCCATCTCGGTTGCGGTCGACGATGTGGTTGCCGGCGGTGCGGTGTACCTGTCGAGCGCCGGCAACAGCAACGTGATCGTCGGTGGCAAGAACGTCGCCAGCTACGAGGCTCCGGCATACCGCCCGACGGCATGTCCACCAGCGTTCAACGGTGCGGGCTACCTCGACTGCCACGACTTCGATGCGGGCGCGGGCACTGACCCGACCCTGGGGCTGACCGTGCCCGTCGGTGGGTTCCTCCGGTCGCTGTCGCAGTGGGCAGAGCCGTGGCACGGAGTCGTCACCGACCTCGACGTGGTCTTCCTGAACGCCTCGGGCAACAGCGTCGCCGCGTCCACCAACCCCATCGGCGTCCAGCCGTTCGAGCGCACCGAGTTCGTCAACGGTGGGGCCCAGCAGGAGGTATCGGTGGTCGTCGCCAGATGGCCATCGCCCACCCCGGGCACTCCCCGGATCAACCTCAACTTCGGGCGCAGCCGGATCGTTGGTGCGGAGTACCCCGACGGGGTCAACGGCGACATCGTCGGCCCGACCATCTTCGGTCACAACGGGGCGGAGAACGCCCTGTCCCTCGCAGCGACCCCGTACGACGACATCGGCCTCCTGCCGGAGACGTTCAGCTCCCACGGACCCGTCACGCACTACTTCGAGCCGACCGACACCGTGGGCCCTGGTTTCCCCGGCACCGGCACGCCATCGGCACCGCTCGCCACCCCGAACGTGCTGGACAAGCCGGACATCACCGCCACCGACGGCACCTGCACGACCTTCTTCGGCCAGTTCTTCGACGGTTGCAACCGCTTCTTCGGCACGTCCGCCGCCGCGCCCCACGCGGCTGCGGTCGCGGCCCTCGTCGTCGACGCGGCGCCGGACATGACGCCGGCGCAGATCCACCAGCTGCTGGAGGACACGGCCACGCCGATGAACGCCCCCGCCGACGCCGTCGGTGCCGGCCGCGTGGACGCCCATGCAGCCCTCGATGCCCTGCGCCCCTCCGCGGTCGCGGGCACACCGGGCAACGGCCACGTGGACCTCACCTGGAACGCCCCGGCCAACGAACCCGGGACCATCACCGGCTACCGGATCCGCACCTTCGACACGGGCGTGCAGATGGGCGCCCCCCTCGACGTGCCCGCCGCCACCTCCGCGACCGTCCCGGGCCTCACCAACGGCACGACCTACACCTTCACCGTCGCGGCACTGACCACGTCCGGTGAGGTACTGGAGTCCGACGAGAGCGCCGGCGTCGTCCCTGCCCCGACGGCACCCGATGCCCCGATGGACCTGTCCGGGACGCCGGGCCCGGGACAGGTGTCCCTCACCTGGAACCCCCCAGCCGACACCGGCGGCAGCCCCATCACCGAGTACCGCGTCCGCACCTTCGACGGCGGCGTCCAGATGGGCGGCTTCGAGACGTTCACCGACACCCCGGGCGCCATCACCGGCCTGACCAACGGGACGCCGTACACGTTCACGGTCTCGGCGGTCAACGCCATCGGTGAGGGGCCGGAGTCGGCCGAGGCCGGTCCCTACACCCCCGCTGACGTCCCCGCAGCCCCGACGGGCGTGGGTGCCGTCGCCGGAAACGCCCGTGCGACCGTGTCGTGGACCGCTCCGGCCGACGACGGCGGCAGCGCGTTGACCGGGTTCCGGGTGCGGGCGTACGACGGTGCCGTCCTTGCTGCCGGCCCCGTTGACGTCGGCGCCGGGTCCACCCAGACCCAGCTGACCGGCCTGACGAACGGCACGCCCTACACGTTCACCGTGTCGGCGACCAACGCGCTCGGTGAGGGCCCGGAATCCGCGCCGTCAGGGGCGGTCACCCCGACGGCGCCGCCCCCACCTCCTCCGCCGCCCCCACCCCCACCCCCACCCCCACCCCCGACACCCACGCCGACCCCGACGCCGACCGAAACGGCGCCGCCGGATGACGGCCTGATCTACGTGCCCCCCGCCGACGGTGACGGTGGCGGTTCGGACGTGTCGATCGACTTCAGCCAGCTGACCACGCCGAACGGGCCCTCCGGGTTCGCCCAGCGGATCCTCGGCGTCCAGGAAGTCGAGGTGCTGCTCGCCAGCGAGGCCGTCTTCGCTGACGCGCTGGCCTCCGGAACCCTCCAGGACACCCGCACCCTCCTGCTGACCGACCCGGACGAGCTCGAGGACGAGGTGCTGGCAGAGCTGCAACGCATCGGGGCGACCTCTGTTCGCATCCTCGGGGGAGAGCTCGCCGTCAGCCCGGCCGTGGCCGACGCGCTGATGGCCGAGGGGTTCACCGTCGGCCGGACCGCTGGTGAGACGAGGCTGGAGACGGCAGCGGCTGTCGCCCTCCTCGCCGCCTCCGACGACGGCTTCCTCGCCCGCGCGTTCCCTGCGTCGGCGGACCAGCCGACGCAGGCGTTCGCCGACTCCCTCGCCCTGGGCGGATGGGCTGCCACGTCGGGCGGCCCCGTCCTGCTCAGCGAGACCGACCAGCTGAGCGCCACGACGACGAGCGCCCTCGAGCAGGGATCGTTGGGTTCGCTCCGGCTCGTCGGCGGCGAGGCAGCCCTGTCCGACCCCGTCGCCGTGGCGGCAGCTGCCATCGTGGCCGACACCGATCGGGTCGCTGGACCGACCCGCTTCCACACCGCCGTCGCGGTGGCCGAGGCGCGCGGCGCCACGGCCGCTGACCCCGCCGATGCGGTCGTGGTGATCGATGGCGGCTCGGCGTTCGGCTGGACCGCCGGGTTCTCTGCCGCACGGCTGTCCGCCGAGCGGGATGCCCCGATCGTGCTGCTCGACGGCGACACCGTCCCCGAGGTCACCGCCGACTTCCTCGCCGCTGCCGTGGCCGAGGGGGCCGAGGTCGTCTGCTCGGCCTCGCGCACGGCGTGTGACGACGTGGCCGACCTGCTCGGCATCAGCCCCTAGTACCGACCCCGACGGAGGGGGGTGGAGCCGCCGGGGTCATCGTTCCCCGGCGGCCTTCCGCGCCCGGTAGGCCGCCACGTTCGCCCGGTTGCCGCAGTTGCCCACGTCGCAGTAGCGCTTGGACCGGTTGCGGGAGAGGTCGATCAGCACGGCATCACAGTCCTCGGCCGCGCACAGCCGCAGGCGCGACAGCTCGTCGGCGCGGACCAGGTCGACGACGGCCAGCGCCGCCTCGACGGCGATGCGTTCGGCCAACGGATGGTCAGCCCCCACCGCGTGGATGTGCCAGTCCCACCCGTCGTGGCGCACCAGCTGCGGCAACGCATCGTGCTCGCGGAGCAGGGTGTTGACCCGATCGACCACGGCCTCGACGTCGTCATCCCACAGCTCCCGGAGCCGTGGGCGGAGGTCCCGGACCTCGTCCAGCTCGACATCGTCGCGGGTCCGCGATCCCGAGTACTGGTTGTCGGCGACGAACGCCTCCAGCTGCTCGGCGGTGCGCATCTCGTCCTCACCGCTGTCCGAGGCGTTCGGGGCGGTGTTGACCAGCGCAGCCGTCGCCAGCAGCGCCATCTCCGTGTCATGGGTGAAACGCACGTTGACTCCTGACATACTGTGGCGCTACGGTCATGACCGTAATGCTACTTGACTCATGACATGCCGGTCCGAAGGGGCTGGCCAGGAGGAGCCGCCCCGTGACGACCGCCGTGCTGAGGTCGATGTCGACCCTGCGTCCCAGGATCCCCACCCGCCTGCGGGCAGGGTCGCTTGCCGGGCTGCGCCTGCGTCGAGCCGGTGGACCCGCACCACAGGGCGGCTCGGTCGGGGCGATCCTCCTGGCCCTGGTCTCGGCCCTGACGTTCGGGTTGTCGGGTCCGTTCGCCAAGGCGCTGCTGGAGTCGGGTTGGTCGCCCTCCGCCGCAGTCCTCGTCCGTGTCGGAGGTGCTGCCCTCGTCCTGCTGCCGGCCCTCGTCGTGGTCTGGCGTCGCAAGCGTCCGGCCCGGCGTGACACCCGCGTCGTCCTGGCCTATGGCGTCATCGCCGTCGCCGGTGCCCAGATCTGCTACTTCTCGGCTGTTCAGACGCTGTCGGTCGGGGTGGCGCTGCTGCTGGAGTACCTCGCCCCGGTCCTGCTCGTCGGGCTGGCCTGGGCCCGCACCCGGACGGCCCCGGGCCGCCGGACCCTCGTCGGTTCCGTCGTGTCCATGGTCGGCCTGGTGCTGGTGCTCGACATCGGCGGCGCCGTCGACGTCGACCCGATCGGCGTGCTCTGGGGACTGGGCGCCGCGGTCTGCCTGTCCGCGTACTTCCTGCTGTCGGCGAGGGTCTCCGATGACCTGCCGCCCGTGCTGCTGGCCGGCGGCGGGTTGGCCGTCGGCAGCATCGCCATCGCGCTGCTCGGCGTCGCCGGCGTGCTGCCGCTGCACGCGTCGACCGCGTCGGTGCAGCTGATGGGCCGCACGACGAGCTGGATCGTGCCGGTCGTCGTGCTGGTGCTGGTGTCCTCGGTGCTCGCCTACCTCACCGGCATCGTCGCGGCCGGTCGCCTGGGGTCGCGCGTGGCGTCCTTCGTCGGCCTGACGGAGGTGCTGTTCGCGGTGCTCGCCGCGTGGGTGCTGCTGGGTCAGCTGCCCGTCGCGATCCAGCTGGTGGGCGGCCTGTGCATCATGGTCGGCGTGGCGCTCGTGCACGGCGACCCCGACTCCGCCGCGGACGCGCTGACCGCCCCCGACGGGGCCCCCACCGTCGACCCGCACCCGGTCCCGCAGCCGAGCTAACTCCCGAGCAGCTGACCTTCGAGCAGCTGACCACCGGTCGGCTGCTCCCATCGCCCAGCTGATCCTCAGCGAGGCAGCTGGCCGTGGACCGCGGTCGGGGTCAGCCGCACCACCAGGCGGCGGTCGTCGACCATCGCCTGCATGAACTCCTCGGGGTCCGGGTGGGGTTTGCCCTGGACGGCCTCGAACACGGTCATCAGCTCCTGCCCGGTGGCGTCACCCGGTTCGGTCGAGACCGGCGAGAGCTCCACGTCGCAGGTCGCCGCCACGTAGGACCAGAAGTCGTCGCTGGCGACATGCATGACCGCCAGCGGCCGGCGGCGCAGGTTGTCGGTCTTGACGCGCCCGTCGGTCACGGAGACGCGGAAGGTCGTGCCATCGAAGGCGTAGACCACGTTGGTGGCGTGGGGAACCTCCCCCTCGGAGAGGGTCACGATCACCGCGTGGTGCCGTTCGGACAGGAAGCCGATGGCGTCGCTGATCTCCATGGACCTGACTGTAGAGGGCTCCGGGCCCGTCGACGGGCGGTTCGGAACATCGGTTGGGCAGCTGGTGTTGGGGGGATGGATCGACGTACGGCTCGAACAGAGGAGAACCCCATGAGCACCGTCACCCTGACCGCCGACAGCTTCCAGGACACCGTCACCGACAACGACATCGTGATGGTCGACTTCTGGGCCGAGTGGTGTGGCCCCTGCAAGTCCTTCGCCCCCGTCTACGAGGCGACCTCGGAGTCCAACCCCGACATCGTGTTCGGCAAGGTCGACACCGAGGCCGAGCAGGCCCTCGCCGGCGCAGCCGGCATCCAGTCCATCCCGACCCTCATGGTCTTCCGCGAGGGCGTGATGGTCTTCCGCCAGTCCGGCGCCCTGCCCCAGCAGGCGATGGACCAGCTGATCGAGCAGGTCCGCGAGCTCGACATGGAGGACGTGCACGCCAAGGTCGCCGAGGCCGAGGCCAGCCAGCAGGCCTGATCGTCGTTTGCCGGTCGCAGGACCGGGGATGGGTCGGATGAACACCTCGTTCGTCCGACCCATCCGGAGTTCTGCGTGACCACCGACCTCGACCACGACGACGTCAGCCTGTCCACCCATCCCGTCGAGGAGGTGGTGCAGGACTACGAGTGGTTCCACACCATGCTCGGCGTCATCGGCAACGTCGCGTTCTTCGTCGGCTCGGTCTTCTTCCTGTTCGAGTCGCTCAAGACCGCCGGGGTGTGGCTGTTCATCGTCGGCTCGTTCGGCATGCTCATCGGGTCGCTGGGTCGCATCGCGGTCCGCCGGGCGCGCCGCCGGCGCCAGGATTCGTGACCACACGGCCGGCGACCACCAGCACTCGTGACCACACCGGCCGCGGCGGGGCCTGACGCACCGCCCGGGTACCCTGCCGGCCTCATGAACGACCTCACCGCCGACCTTCCCGCCGACCTCGTCGACCGCCTCGCCGAGGTACCGCGTGACGAGCCGATGGTCCTCGACCTCGTCGGCCCCGTGGACGTCGGCGGGACGCCGACGGAGGTGCGTCTGCGCATCCTCGCCGCCGACCCGCTGGAGGGGGATCGGCAGGGCGCCGACCGCTTCGTGGCCGCCCACCCGACCCCCGACGGACGCGAGGTCATCGGCTACGTCTCCCTGGGGCAGGCCGAGCTCGACGCCGCCGACGCAGGCTGGGCCGCGCTGCTCGGCCGTGCGGCACGCGCGGTCGCCGAGGCCATGGCCGGCTCGGATGGCGCGACCGGTGCAGCCCACGGCGAGGACCCGCTCGCCGACCTGCCGGCCGAGCCGGCACCGATCGACGGCTGGCAGGTGGGGGAGTGGTTGCCCTACTCCGTCGGCGTGCTCATCGACATCGCCGAGGCCGAGGACGGCCCGCTGGGGTTCCCCGCCGAGCCGCTGGTCCCGACGACGCCGCCCAAGCGGATCGACGACTGCGCCGGCTGTGCGGGCACCGTCCTGCACCCTCCCCACATCCCGCTGGAGGTGGTCCTCGGCCTCTGCCCGACCCACCAGCGCCAGCACGAGAGCTGGATCGCCGATCACCTGCCGATGGCGGAGGAGGAGCTGCACACCCTCCACTCGCTCATCATCGACATGGAAGCGGTGTACGTCAGCGGCGTCGGGGCAGGGATCGCCGCCATCGACCGCGGCGAGTCGACGCCGACGGAGCTGCTGCGCCGCGCGCGGACCTGGTTCGACGAGCCCGGCCGTCTCTCGCCGGTCTACATCGACGACGACGACCTGGCGGGCGTGCTCGAACGCGCCACCCAGGACATCAAGGAGGCGGAGGGGGTCGAGGCCGGGTTGGCGGCGCTGGACGACCTGCGCTTCCTCGTCCCCGAGGCCTGCTGGCTGGTCGACATGGACGCCCTGGTCTGGCTCGAGCAGGACGACCCCCGGCAACGGCAGCTGCTGGACCACGTGCTGGCCGACCACGCCGACGAGCCGGGGGCGATCCTGGGTGCGGCGGAGATGCACGAACGGCTCGACGACCACGAGACGGCCACCGCGCTGTACCGCAGGGCGTGGACCCGCGGGCTGGCGTCGGGTCAGCCGATGATCGCCGAGGTCGCCGAGCAGGGACTCGAGCGCATCGGCGAGGAGCCGCCGCAGCCCACGAGCAAGGTCGGCCGCAACGACCCGTGCCCCTGCGGCAGCGGCAAGAAGTTCAAGAAGTGCTGCGGCCGTTGACCCCGTCGCGGTGCACGTCCCTCAGTCCGTGACGCGGGTCCCGTCGGCCGTCCAGCGGTCGGCGAGCAGCAGGGCAAGGTCGATCGGCGCCCCCAGGACGTCCAGCTCGTCGTCGGGTCCCAGCTCGTCGACGCGCCCGTAGCCGTCGGGAGTGGGGTCGTGGTGCACGAGCGCCCGGGCCCGGGCCATGTCGAGGACGACGTAGAGGGGGATGCCCGCCGCGGCGTACCGCGGCGCCTTGTGCACGAGGTCCAGCCGTTGGCTGGTGACCGAGACCTCGATCGCGGCGTGCGCGGCCAGCGGATGGGCGAGCGGGGTGGTGGTGTCGGTCACGGCGACGTCGGGTTCGGGCAGGGAGACGTCATCGACGGCCAGGGGCAGCTGGATCCGGACGTCCAGCCCTCGGGCCATCAGCGGCGCCAGCATGGCGGTCAGTCGTGTGATGGCCCAGCCGTGGGGTGAACCCTGCGGGCTCACCCAGACCAGCTCCCCGCCGAGCAGCTCGATCGGTTCGCCCTCGAACATGCCCTGCGCGACCATCTGCTCGAACTCCACCCGGCGGAGCCCGCGGACACGGACTCCCTCATCGGGACGGATCAGGTCGGTCATCGTCGAGGACCAGTCTACGGGGGGTGCTGGGATCCATGCCCGGCGCGGTACGGATGCCGGCGGGACGGATGGGGCAGGATCCGGCCGTGGCTGTGGACAACGTCGACCGAGGTGTCAACGACGCCGTCGCCGACGATCTCGCGGAGATCGCGGCGATCCTGTCGTCCCGCCGCGGCGAGCGCTTCCGCGCACGCGCCTTCCGCACCGCCGGCCGGATGGTGGCCGCGCTTCCCCTGCCGGTGGACCAGCTGGCTGAGGAGGAGCTGCGTGCCCTCGACGGCGTCGGCGACGCGGTGGCACGGGCCATCCGGAGCCATCTGGAGGACGGGGTCAGCGGCTACCTGGCGCGGCTGCGGGAGGAGGAACCGGAAGGGTTCGGCCAGCTGGTGCAGGTGATGGGTGTGTCGACCAGGCTGGCCCGCGAGCTGTCCTCGCGCGGGGTCGTGGACCGTGACGGGTTGGCCGCCCTCGTCGAGGACGGCAGCATCCTCGACGTGCCCGGCGTGCGGGAACGGACCGCCGAGGTCATCGCCGACGGGCTCGGACGCATCGACCACCGCGGCGCCGGCATGCCCGTGCTGCGGCAGGCACGGCTGGAGGCCGAACGCTGGGCGGTGGCGCTGGGCGGGTTGCCGGGTGTGGCCCGGGCCGTCGTGGCCGGGCAGGTGCGACGGGGGGTGCAGCAGCCGACGGCGCTGGATGTGCTGCTGGTCTGCACCGACCCGATCCCGCAGGTCGCCGTTGCGGTGTGCGAGCACGACGGCTGCATCAGGACGCTGGTCGACACCGGGGACAGGGTGGACCTGCTGACCTCGGCGGGGCGTCACCTGGTCGTGCACCTCACCGCCGAGCGTCGCGCGGGGTCGGCGCTCGTCGTCGCCACCGGCAGCGAGGCACACGTCCGGGTCCTGCGGGAGCGAGGGATGGACGGCGCGGCACCGGACGAACCGACGGCGTACGCCCCGGCGGACATGACGCCCGTCCCGCCTCCCCTTCGCGAGGTGGCCGGCCCGCCCGTGCCCGACCGCCTGATCACGCTCGCTGACCTGGTCGGCGACGGACACGTGCACACCGAGTGGTCGGGGGACGGCCACGACTCCATCGACACGCTGGCGACCGCCGCCCGGGCACGCGGGTACGAGTGGATCGCCCTGACCGACCACGCGGAGAACCTGACGATGAACGGCCTGACCCGGGAGGCGCTCCGTCGTCGGGACGCTGCTATCGAGGAGGCCCGCGAACGCCATCCTGACGTCCGGCTGCTCAGGGGGCTCGAGCTGAACATCGGGCTGGACGGCGGCCTGGACTACGACGAGGAGACGTTGCTCGCTCAGGACTGGTGCGTCGCCAGTGTGCACTCGGTCTTCCAGCGGCCCGAGCCCGTCCAGACCGAGCGGATCCTCGCTGCGGTGGCCCACCCGGCGGTCCACGCGATCGGGCATCCCGTCGGCCGGCTGCTCGGGATGCGGCCGGGGTACCGCATCGACATCCACGCCATCGCCCAGGCGGCCGCCGAGACGGGCACGGCGCTGGAGGTCAACGGGTCGCCCCGCCGGCTGGACCTCGACGCGGAGATGGTGGCGATCGCCGTCGCCGCCGGGGCCACGCTGGTCCTGGACTCCGACGCCCATCGGGCCCGCGAGCTTGACTACGTCGTCGAGGCGGTCCTGACCGCGCAACGCGGCGGCGCACCCCTCCACCTGATCCGCAACGCCCACCCCGCCTGACGCCTCGGTCCCACCGGCGCGGTCCGGCCCGGTCCGGTCCGGCGCGGTCCGGCCCGGTCGGCGCGGTCCGCGCGGTCCGGCCCGATTGGCGCGGTCCGGTCGGCTCGGCGCGGTCCGGCGCGGTCCGGCCGGGTCGGCCCGAATTGTGCAGCTGGACCAGCATCCCGGCCGGCCTGCACCCATACGGGCCCGGGATGTGCAGCTTGACCGCCGTGCCGGCAGAGGTGCACGAGCCACGCACGTCGACCAGGTTGCACGAGCGTCCACCAGAGGACGGTCTTCGCCGCCGCGACCGGCGGGCCCAGCCCCTACGGGGCGTCGACGGCGTGGGCCGTCAGGTCCGCCAGGCCGCACCACTCCAGCGTCAGGATGTGGGTGGCGGCCAGCACGACCTTCGGCGCGGCGCCGGCCTCCAGCGCCTCCTGCCAGCGTGGGGCGCACAGGCACCATTGATCACCGGGGCTCAGGCCCGCGAAGCCGAACTCGGGCATCGGCGTGGCCAGGTCGTTGCCGACCGAGGCCGAGTAGGCCAGGAACTCCGCGGTCATCACCGCGCAGACGGTGTGGACCCCCGTGTCGCCGGTGCCGGTGTTGCAGCAGCCGTCACGGTAGTAGCCGGTCATCGGGTCGCGGGAGCAGTCGGCCAGCTCGCCACCGAGCACGTTCTTCGCCATGCCGCAGTATCCCTCGTGCTGCGGGACGCGTTCGACGTCGGCGCTGCGTGGGTACGGGAAGGACCATGTCCGCCGCCACCACCGACCGATCGCCCGCGCCCACCGACTCCTCCGGCCCCTCCGCGCTCGACGGCCCCGAGCAGCCGTGGACGACCCCGGTGGAGGAGGTCGCGCGTGCTCTCGACGTCGACCCCGATGAGGGCCTGTCGGGCCGCGAAGCGCGGCGACGGCTGGAGGCGCACGGGCCCAACGAGGTGGCGCAGGAGGAGGGCACGTCGCTCTGGCGGCTGGTGGTCAACCAGTTCCTCTCCCCGATCGTGGGTGTCCTGGTGGCCGCGGGGCTGGCGGCGTTGCTCGCCGGTGAGATCGTCGAGGCGGTCGCCGTCCTCATCGCGGTGCTGATCAACGCCGTGATCGGGTTCGTCACCGAGTACCGGGCGCTGCAGTCGGTGGAGTCCCTGCGCGAGCTGGGCCGGACCACCGCCGTGGTCACCCGCGACGGCACACCGACCGAGATCCCCGCAGCCGACCTGGTGCCCGGCGACATCGTGCAGCTCGAGGAGGGGGACGTCGTCCCCGGTGACCTGCGCCTGATCGAGGTGGCCAACCTGCAGGTCGACGAAGCCCCCCTGACCGGCGAGTCCGCGCCGCAGGCCAAGGCCGTCGACCCGGTCGACGCCGCCACCCCGCTGGCCGAGCGAGGGTCGATGGTCTTCAAGGGCACCCGCGTCACCGTCGGGTCGGGCAGCGGCGTGGTCGTCGCGACCGGCGCCGACACCCAGATCGGCGAGGTCGCCAGCCTGGTCGAGCAGGCCGACGACGGCAACGAGACGCCGCTGGAGCGGCAGCTCGACAAGCTCGGCCGTGCACTGATCGTCGCGGTGATCGCGGTGGGCGCGGTCGTGGCCGGCGTCGGCATCGCCGTCGGCCAGGACGTGCAGGAGATGATCGAGACCGCCATCGCGCTGGCCGTTGCCGCGGTGCCCGAGGGCCTGCCCGTCGTCGCCACGCTCGCCCTCGCCCGCGGTGTGGTGCGCATGTCCCGCCGCAACGCGCTGGTCAAGCGGCTGTCGTCGGTGGAGACGCTGGGGTCGGCCGCCGTGGTGTTCACCGACAAGACCGGCACGCTGACCGAGGGGCGGATGACGGTCACGATGCTGCAGACCGGATCGTCGGCAGTGGAGCTGTCGGAGGTGGGGGAGGACGACGAGCGGGCTCGCGCCGCGCTGGCCGTCGCGGCGCTGTGCGGCAACGCCACCCTCGGGAAGGACGACCCTGCCGACGACGTGGGCGACCCCATGGAAACCGCGCTGCAGCGGGCGGCGATCACCGCGGGCGTCGGCAGCCGCGAGGACCTGCTGTCGCTGGCCCCGGAGGAGCGCGAGGTCGCGTTCGACCGTGACACCAAGATGATGGCGACCTACCACCGGGTCGGGGCCGACGGCGGGCCGGGCCTGCCGCCGAGGTCGATGCTGGTGGCCGTCAAGGGTGCTCCCGGTGCCGTGGTCGCCAGCGCCACCCGCGGGTGGGACGACGACCCGCTGACCGACGCCGATCGTGAGGAGTGGCTGGACCGACAGCGCCAGCTGGCCGGCCGCGGACTGCGAGTCCTCGCGCTGGCCCGGCGGGTGGTCGAGGACGCCGACGACGCCGGCTCGATCGAGCCGTACGAGGACCTGCAGCTGCTCGGCATGGTCGGCCTGCTGGACCCGCCGCGCGAGGCCACCGCAAAGGCCGTGGCGGACTGCCACCGGGCCGGTGTCGAGGTCGTCATGGTCACCGGCGACCAGCCCGCCACTGCGGCGGCCATCGCCCGGCAGGTCGGCCTGCTGGACCCCGACGGCGAGGGCGAGGACGAGGTCATCCGTGGCGCCGACCTGGAGCCCGCCGAGGAGTGGGACGACGCCCGCCGGGAGCAGCTGGCCAACACGCGGGTGTTCGCCCGGCTGGACCCCCGCCAGAAGCTCGACCTGATCGCCCTGGCCCAGTCACGTGGCCACGTCGTCGGCATGACCGGTGACGGCGTCAACGACGCGCCGGCCCTCAAGTCGGCCGACATCGGCATCGCCATGGGGGACAAGGGCACGCAGGTGGCCCGTGACTCCGCCGACATCGTGCTGCAGGACGACGCCTTCGAGTCCATCGTCGCGGCGATCCGCGAGGGCCGGACGATCTTCGAGAACATCCGCCGGTTCGTCGTCTACCTGCTGAGCGGCAACCTCGGCGAGATCCTCGCCGTCACCCTGGCCGCCGTCGGTGGGTTCGCCCTGCCGCTGCTGCCCCTCCAGATCCTCTTCATCAACCTCGTCTCCGACGTCTTCCCCGCTGCCGCGCTCGGCCTGGTCAAGGGCGACGACCACGTGCTGGACCGTGATCCCCGTGACCCCGACGAGGCCATCCTCGACCGCGCCCGCTGGACCGAGACGATCGTCTGGTCGGTCCTGATCGCCGCGGCGACGCTGGGCACCTTCGCCATCGCGCTCGGTCCGCTCGAGATGGAGGAGGAGGCTGCCGTCACCGTGTCCTTCCTCGGATTCGTGGTGGCCCGCCTGGTGCACACGTTCAACATGCGCGCCCCCGACGAGCCTCTGTTCACCAACCCCATCGTCCGTTCCCCGATCGTGTGGGCCGCGCTGGGAGTGTCGGCCGGCCTGACCGCCCTCGGTGTCTTCGTGACCCCGCTCGCCGACATCCTCGGCGTCGTCGTCCCGGACGCCACGATGTGGGCCCTGATCGCCGCCGGCGGTGGCTCGGTCCTCGTCATCGGCCAGCTGGCCACGACCGTCCGCGGCTGGCTCGCCCGCCGCTGACGTCCGGGGGTTCCTCCCCCGGGGCCGCCGCTCCGGCCCACCCCTTGACGGATTCGTCCCCACCCGCGGGTGGACTCGTCCCCACCCTCGGGGCCGGTGCGCCTCGAACGCGTGGCTGACACGACGGAATCGTCCCCACCCCCGGCCGCCGACCTGCGAAGTGGGGACGATTCCACCGCATCCCCTTCTGACACGCCGCTGACGACCGGGTCGGTCTGCCCCGCGGATGGAATCGCCTCCGCCAGTGGACGGAATCGCCCGGGGCCACGAGCGGAAACCCCGGGAACCCGGGGTCGAGCGGATGGAATCGACTCGGCGAGGCCGGCACCCGACGCCGGATCGGAGTCGATTCCATCGGGATGGGTCGGTCAAGCCCAACGTTCGGCCGAGGACCAGTCGCGTGTGGCCTGCGCCTCAACCCGTTCCATTGAAAGGAACAACGTTGCGCTGAAAGGAACATTGGTGGTAGGGTGACCGAACGTTCGACGAAGGGTGCACCGCGCAATGTTCGATCTCCTCATCCGCAACGTCCGTGTGGTCCAGCCACACCTCGACGCAACGATCGACGCGGATATCGCCATCACCGAAGGTCGGGTGGCCGCGGTGGAGGGGGGTATCGACCCGACGACCGCTCGCGAGGTCATGGACGGCAAGGGTCGCTTCGCCTTCCCGGGGGCCGTCGACGCGCATCAGCACTGGGGCATCTACAACCCCCTCCCCGAGGACGCGGTGTCGGAGAGCCGGGCATCGGCGCAGGGTGGCGTGACCACCGGCATCACCTACATGCGGACCGGGCAGTACTACCTCTACAAGGGTGGGCCGTACGCGGAGTTCTTCCCCGAGGTGCTCGAGCAGGCCGACGGCAACGCTCACATCGACTACGCCTTCCACCTGGCGCCGATGATGCGCGAGCACATCGATGAGCTGGGAATGCTGGTCGACGACTTCGGGGTGGCCTCGTTCAAGATCTTCATGTTCTACGGCTCCCACGGACTGCACGGTCGGTCGTCGGACCAGAGCGAGTTCCTGATGACCCCGCCCGACGAGCGGTACGACTACGCCCACTTCGAGTTCGTGATGCGTGGACTCCAGAAGGTCCGCGAGGAGCGTCCCGAGCTGGCTGACCAGCTGAGCCTCTCGTTGCACTGCGAGACCGCCGAGATCATGGCGGCCTACACGAAGATGGTGGAGGAGGAGGGTCAACACACGGGCCTGCGGGCGTACCACGAGTCGCGACCGCCGCACTCCGAAGGTCTGGCCATCACAATCGCCAGCTACCTGGCGCACGAGACCAACCTGGCCAACATCAACCTGCTGCACCTGTCGTCGGCCAAGGCGATGGAGGCAGCGATGACGATGGCGTCGGCGTTCCCCCACATCAACTTCCGGCGGGAGGTGACCATCGGGCACCTGTTGACCGACATCGAGTCGACCACCATCGGCGCCAAGGTCAACCCGCCGATCCGCCCCCGTGAGGACGTCGAGGCCCTGTGGGCGCACCTGCTGGACGGGCACGTCGACTGGGTGGTCTCCGACCATGCCTGCTGCCGCGAGGAGATGAAGTTCGGCGACGACGCCGACGACGTCTTCCTCGCCAAGTCCGGCTTCGGCGGGACCGAGTACCTGCTGCCCGGGTTGTTCAGCGAAGGCACCAAGCGGGGCCTCGCCCCCGCCACCGTCGCCAAGCTGATCAGCTGGAACCCCGCCCAGCGCTACGGCCTGGGCAGCAAGGGCACCATCGCCCCCGGCTACGACGCCGACATCGCCATCCTGGACCCGGACCGCACATGGACCGTCCGGGCCGAGGACTCCGAGTCCACCCAGGAGTACACCCCGTTCGAGGGGGTCGAGCTGACCGCGGCGGTCACCGACGTCTTCCTCCGGGGCACCCGGATCGTCGAGGACGGCGCCGTCGTCGGCCAGCCCTGTGGCCAGTACCTGCGTCGTCCCACCGACCGCAGCAGCTGACGCCCGTCGCCACGCGACGCCACGTAGCCACGCCAGGAGGTCAGCGCACCATGTCCGAGTACAGCCCCGACGGTTCGGTCGGACTCATCGTCCCGCCCGCGAACCCCACGTCGGAACCGGAGATCCGACGCCTGCTGGGCGAGGGTGTCGCGCTCCACGTGGCGCGCCTTCCCGTTGTCGAAGGCACGCTCGACGAGCGCCTGCGCCACTACAACCACACGCTGCGGCAGACGGTCCATCGGTTCGGGTCCCTCACACTGTCCGCAGTCCACTACGCCTGCACCGGGGCCTCCTATCTCAACCGTCGGTCCGAAGAGCAGGTGCTCCGTGACGCCCTCGCCGACGCAGGGGCGCCCGTGACCGCCGCGGACGCGATAGTCGACACCCTCGCCGAGCTCGATGCGACTCATGTCGCCGTGGTCTCGCCCTACCCCGACTTCCTCACCGATGCCGCCGAGACCTACTGGACCGACGCCGGACTGGACGTCGTCGACGTGCACCGGCTGGAGGCCCCGAACGGCATCTACGCCTTGGGGTCCGCCGACCTCGTTGCGCTCGGTGACGCCCTCGTGGGGGCACGCCCCGACGCGGTGCTCCTCAGCGGGACCGGGGTGCCGACGATCGCAGCGTGCGTCCGCCTGACCGAGCAGCTGGGGGTGCCCGTGGTGTCCAGCGCGGTCTGCGGCGCATGGCGGACCGCCAAGGCCCTCGACGCAGTCGCACCTCCCGTGGGCGCGGTGCTCGCTGATCTGGCCGTTCGACTGGGCTTGCTTCAGTCGACCCCTTGACGTCAGCGCTACGACACACCTAGTGTACCGCTAGTCGGTACGACGTTTCTATCAGTGGAACAAAGGAGAAGGCCGTGGAGAACACCACAACACCCGGGGGCGGCAGCACACGACGGGACTTCATCCGCCTCGGCGGCGCAGTCCTCGGCGCGACCTCGCTCGGGGGATTCCTCGCGGCCTGCGCGTCCGACAGCGGGTCGAGCTCGGCATCCGGATCGGCGACCGCCCCGGCTGCCACCGATCCCGCAACCCCAGTGGAGGGGTCGGAGACGGCCGTCGCCCTCGATGGCCAGGTTCGTACCGTCCGGTCCTCGGAGGTGTCGTGGCTGTGGGCCCCGTTCCTCGTGGCCGAGCAGGCCGGCTTCTTCGCCGACGAAGGTCTGGACCAGGCCGGAGAGGCCATCGGCCAGGGCGAGGTCGCGGGCCTGGTCGTGGGCGGTGACGCCGAGATGATCGTCGGCAGCCCCGTTGGCCCCATGAAGGCCACCTTGGCCGGCCAGACGCTCACGACCTTCGCCGCCATGGTCACCACCTACGCGAGCAACATCGTGATCACGGGCGAGGCCTTCGAGGCAGCCGGGCTCACCGACGACAGCTCCAACGAGGAGCGGGCCGCTGCCCTCAACGGGCTTCGCATGGCCACGACTGGCCCCGGCGCCGGCCCCGACCTGCTCATCCGCTACGTTGCTTCCGAGCTCGGTGGCCTGGACCCCGAGAACGACGTCACCCTCGTCCCCGTACAGGGTGGCGGCGGTCCCATCCTCGCGGCGGTGGAGAACGGTCAGGTCGATGGATTCTGCCTCTCCTCCCCGACCTCGGACCAAGGCACGACGGACTTCGGCATGCGGTACCTGTTCAACATGGCCGAGGACCCCATCGAGGAGCTCGTCAACTACCTCTACATCGTGGCGTCCTGCCGTCCCGAGTACCTGGAGTCCAACCGCGACCACGTCCTGGCCTACTGCCGCGCCCTCCAGCGCGCCCTGATCTTCATCCAGGAGGAGCCCGAGGAGTTCCGCAGCATCATGGAGGGCCTCTTTGAGGGTGTGGACCCGGAGATCTTCGAAGTCGGTTTCGAGGCCAACAAGGGCATCTACGGCTCCAGCATCGTGCCGACCCAGGAACAGTTCGAGCAGGCGAAGGAGTTCCTCGTCCTGTCGTTCGAGGTTCAGAACCAGGACTCCAGCGGTGCACAGGCCCTCGAGTTCGACGACGCCTTCAACGCCGAGGTCGCAACCGAGGCGATGGCCCAGGTCAGCTAGACCGCCAGCACCCGACCCCCCTGCGGCCCCGCCGCACGACCCGAGGACCCGCCCATGTGGAACAGACCCGCCGTCGACTTCGTCACCACCAAGCTCCTGCCCTGGCAACCGATCGGCCCCGACCAGCTGGGCGGGACCGAGACCGGTCTGAAGCAGGTCCTCAGCCGCGACCCGGAGGACGGTGCGGAGACGGCGGTGGTCAGGGTCACCAGTCCGATCGTGGGGACCCTGACCTCGGCGGTGGACCTCTACGTGGTGTCGGGGTCGGCCACCCTCAACGGCACGCCGATGCCCGGGAGCGCGTTCGTGCACGTCCCGGCCGGCGCCGCGATCGAGCTGACGCCCGACATCGCCCCCCTGGTGCTCTACATGGGGTCCTTCGGAACCCCCGGCCTGGACGTCGAGACCGGCGCTCGTGACGACGTGGAGGTCATCGACGTCGACAACCTGTCGTGGACCGACATGGGCTGGCGCGGCGACGAGGAACCGAACCCCGCGGTGAAGATCAAGTGGCTGCGACAGGACGAGCGCCTCGGCACTGCCTTCGTTGTCGCCATGCTCCCGGGCTGGCGCGCCCCCATGGAGGAGAACCACCCGGTGTACGAGGAGTCGTTCAAGCTGTACGGCGACTTCCTGCTGGGGCGTCGGGGCATCGTCCGGCCTGGGGGCTACTTCTTCCGTCCCCCGCTCTCTTGGCACGGCCCCCTCTACTCGCGGACCGGCAACATGTCGATCATCCGCAAGAACGCCTTCGGGTCCACCGATTACCGGGAACCCGTTGAGGGTCACGACCTCGACACCCTCATCGCCGACGCGTACCGGAACCTGCCCGCACCCTCGGTGCCGCAGGCGGTGGCATGGTGACCACGCTGCCGGCCCGGCCCGAGACCGACCCCAGGAGCGCTGTGCACAACACCGACATCAGCACCCGTGGCCCCATCGTCCGCGCCCAGGGGGTCACCAAGATCTTCCCGTCGAAGCGCGGCGACGTCGTGGCGCTGCACGACGTGGACTGGACCATGCCCGACGGCGAGTTCGTCGCGCTCATCGGCCCGTCGGGCTGTGGCAAGTCCACGCTGCTGAACATGGTGGCGGGGCTGATCCACCCGACCACGGGCACGGTGTCCTACGACGACGTGCCGATCGAGTCGATCAACACCCGCATCGCCTACATGACCCAGCAGGACTCGGTCTTCCCGTGGCGGACCGTCCTGGACAACGTGATGCTGCCGCTCGAGCTGCGCGGCTTGGACCGCGAGGTGCGGCGCGAGAAGGCCGCCCGCATGCTCGACCTCGTACAGCTCACCGGCTTCGAGGACAGCTACCCCTCACAGCTGTCGGGCGGCATGCGCAAGCGCGTTGGCCTGGCCCAGACCCTCGTCTACGACCCCGAGACCATCCTCCTCGACGAGCCCTTCGGGGCCCTCGACGCGATGCTGAAGCTCGGTCTCCAGGCCGAGCTGATGGCCATGATCGACGCCGAGGAGACCAGCGTGCGCAACGTCCTGCTGGTGACCCATGATCTCGACGAGGCCGTGACCCTCGCCGATCGGGTCGTCGTGATGAGCGCCCGTCCCGGGCGGATCAAGGCCGAGGTACCCATCGTCCTGGACCGACCACGCGATCCCAAGACGATCAGGGACACCCCGGAGTTCCAGGAAGCCCGCCGCACCGTCTGGGCGGAGCTCCAGGACGAGATCGTGATCGAGTGAGGTCCGCATGAGCACCACTACCAGTCCGCTCCCGACAGCCGCGCCCGAACGAAGCGAGGCCTCCCTCGAAGCGGAGCGCCAGGCACGACACCGCAAGCGCATGATCCGGGTGTGGCGCGTCGTCGCCCTCGTGGTCTGGCTCGGGACCTGGGAGCTCGCCAGCGGCACGCTGATCGACCCCTTCTTCTCCAGCGCCCCGTCCCTGATCGGCGTCCGCGTATGGGAGTGGCTCAGCACCGGCTACATCTGGGTCCACCTCGGCGCGACCCTGCGGGAGATGGGGCTCGGCCTCCTCGCGGGATCGGTCCTCGGCATCGTGGTCGGGTTCGTCCTCGGCCGGGCAGGCATGCTCGCTGCCATCGCCGACCCCTTCATCACCGCCGTCTACAGCCTCCCGAAGTTGGCGCTCGCCCCGCTGTTCATCCTCTGGTTCGGCATCGGGCTGCTGTCGAAGGTGGTCCTGGTCGGTCTGATCGTGTTCTTCCTCGTGTTCTTCAACACCTACGCCGGCGTCCGGGACGTCGACCGGCTGTACATCAACGCCCTGAAGATCATGGGCGGCAACCGACGCGACGTGTACCTCAAGGTGATCCTGCCATCGTCGAGCATCTGGGTGTTCACCGGCCTGAAGGTGGCCGTGCCCTACGCGCTCATCGGCGCCATCGTCGGTGAGCTCATCAGCTCCAGCCAGGGTCTCGGGTACATCATCAACAACGCGTCGAGCTTCTTCGACACGACGGGAGTCCTCGCCGGGCTTGTCTACGTGGCCGCCATCGCCATCACTGTCAACTACCTCGTCGGTGTCGCCGAGCGGCGCTTCATGGTGTGGAAGGACAGCGAAGTCGGCGTCGGGGGTGGCCTGTGACCGACGACGTCGCCCGCCCCGACCTCGTGGACCCCGACGACCTGCTCGCCGTCATCCGCGGCGAGCGCGGGTACGCGCTCAGCTATCACGAACTCCTCGCGCGCACTGACCCCCGGATGCTCCTGGCCTACCGGCAGCTCTACAGCG
Source organism: Euzebya rosea (assembly GCF_003073135.1). Taxonomy (NCBI): domain Bacteria; kingdom Bacillati; phylum Actinomycetota; class Nitriliruptoria; order Euzebyales; family Euzebyaceae; genus Euzebya; species Euzebya rosea. The sequence continues at coordinate 123,833 of NZ_PGDQ01000012.1, read as the reverse complement.
AGTTCACACTGCAGCCGCGCCACCTTGACGCCCGCCGTCGCGAGCTCGTCTGGACTGGCCTGCTGACCGCAGCCAGCGAACACGTCGGCTCCCTGCACCTCGAACGCGCACTGGCGGCTGGCGTGCCGACCGCCGAGCTCCGGGCTGCCGTACGCCTCGCCGGCGTCGCCGAGGCGTGGGATGCCCTTCACTTCGCCCACAGCCGGTGGGGGGACCTGCTGGGCAGCGATGACCACGAGGCGGGGTACGACCAGCTGGTTGCCGCTGCCCGAGGGCCCCTCACCGCCGCCGAGGCAGAGCTCGTCCTCTTGGTGTGTGCAGGCTCGCGGATGTGCGAGGACCAGTACGTCGCCCACCTCCGTCGCGCCTACGCCATGGACGTGTCCGAGGTCGAGATCGTCGAGACGGTCAGCTACCTGCTGCTGCCCAAGGGCGCCAACACGTTGCTGTGGGCGACCGACCTCTACCTGGACCAGTTCCGACAGGGCACGCTCGTGCCCGGAGGGACACTCGAGTCGGTGTCCCACGACGTCAGGCGGCACTGATGGCCGTCCTCGTGGTCGGTGGACGAGGAGGCATCGGCAGGGCAGTCGTCAGCCGTCTGGCCCGGGACGGCGACACGGCAGTCGTCCTGGACACCGTCGACGGGCACGACGCCACGAACCCCGACGACGTCGCCGCCGTCCTGGCCGACCATCCGACCCTCGACGGCCTCGTCCACCTCGCGGGCATCACCGGGGCCGGTGGGATCGCCGACCACGACGTGGAGATGTGGCGACGGGTGATGGACGCCAACCTGACCTCGGCGTTCGTGGTCCTCCAGCAGGCCCTCCCCCGGCTCGTGCCCGGGAGCGGGGTGGTCCTGTGCAGCTCGGTCAACGGACGCACCGGTGGCAACGAGCTGTCGGGCCCCGCGTACGCCGCGGCCAAGGCTGGGGTCATCGCCCTGACGCGCCACGTGGCGACCCACGAGGCCAAGCGAGGCATCCGCGCCAACGCCATCGCCCCGGGGCCCGTCGCGACCCGGATGGTCGATCGGCTGTCGGAGGACGAGCTGGCGGACCTGCTGGCGGGGATCCCGCTGGGCAGGGTCACCCCGACGGAGGAGATCGCTGACCTCGTGGCGTTCCTGCTGTCGGATGGGGCCGCGTCGATCACCGGCGCCACGATCGATGTCAACGGTGGGGTGTGGATGTCGTGAGCGGTCCGACCGCCGAGCTCGCAGCCTGGTGCGCCGGCCTCGACCTCGACGACCTGCCGTCGACGGCCGTCGACCGGTTGGGCCTCCTGCTCCTGGACCACCTCGGCGTCGCCCGCCTCGGCGCGACCAGGCCGCACCACCGCACGTGGGCCGGCGTCGAGCTGGGTCTCTGTGGCGGTGGTCCGTGCCGGGTCCTGGGTCAGCAGCGGCGGACCAGCGTCGACCGTGCGGCGTTCCTGAACGGCATGGCCGGCAGCTCCGGGCCGAACCTCGACGACGTCTGGCACGGCTCCCTCGGACACCCCGGTGTGGGAACCTGGCCTGCGGCGCTGGCTGTCGGCGAGCTCGTCGAAGCCGACGGACGCGCGCTCCTCGAGGCCGGCGCGGTCGGCTACGAGGTGGCCATGCGCATCGGCACGGCAGTCGGACGGTCGGCGTTCGAACGAGGCTGGCACCCGCGGGGTGGCTGCAACACGCCTGCCGCCGCCGTGGCCGCGCTCAAGGTCCGGGGCGAGCGCGATCCAGGGGTCTACGCCGCCGCCATCGGACTGGCCGCCAACGCGGCCGCCGGGGTCGTGGGCGCCGCGTACTTCTCCGATGCCTGGTACGCCCTGTCGGGACACGCGTCGAGGGAGGGTGTGCTCGCCGCAGACGCCGCGCGCGCTGGACTCTCCGCCACCGAGGAACCGCTCGGCGGGCCGCGGGGTTACCTGGCAGCGACCTCGGCAGAACCAAACCCGGACGCCCTGACCGCCGGCCTGGGGTCCACCGACCCACTGCTTCTCGAGGCCGGTCAGAAGCTGTATCCCTCGTCGGGGGCCACCCACGCCGCGCTGGAGTCCGCCGTCAGCGCGCTGCGTGGCCTCGCCGCGGACGCCGACGACATCGCCAGCGTCCGGATCGACGGGTTCCGTGAGATGGTCGACGTACTCGGGCAGCCGTTCCCGGCCAACGGGCTGGCTGCGACGATGAGCACGCCCTACGTCGTCGCGTGTGGGCTGGTCGAGGGGACATTCGCGCTTCGGCACCTCGAGGACCGCTTCCGCGAGGACGCCCGGATACGGACCCTGCAGGCAGCCATCGCCCTGCACGTCGACCCTCGTCTGGACGACCTCCCGCCGGCGCACCTCGGCGCCCGGACCACCATCACGACAACCGACGGACGGAGCGCGACCGTGGAGGTCCTGTCCGCCAGCGGACACCCCGGCAACCCGCTGTCGCGGCGGCAGGTCCTCGACAAGCTGCACGACCTGTACCGTGACGGTGACCTCTCCGACCCCCCGGACCTGACCGCGCTCGCCGACACCTGCGAAGACCCGACCCGAGCCACCGTGGTCGACGTCCTCGACCTCGTCCACCACACCACAGGATGACGACCATCGGCGAGGCTGCGCGGAGTCGCGCGCGTCGGCGTCCGATCGACGTCGTGTGGCTGGGGGTGGCCGTCTACGCCACAGGACCGGTCATGGTCGCCGCGAGCAGCGTGGACGGTCCCGGATTCTCCCTGATGAGGCTCGTTGTCGGGGTGCCGATCCTCTGGGCACTCGCCCTCGGCAGGCCGAGCACGTCCACCGGTGACCCACGACGGGCGCGCTGGTGGACTCTCGTCGGCGGTATCAGCTTCGGCCTGCATCAGCTCGCACTGATGACCGCGGTCAAGTGGACATCGGTCACCGACGTGGTCCTCATGAACACGCTGTCGCCAGTCGTGGTCACCGTCCTTGCCATCCCGCTGTTCGGGGAACGGCCGGGCGCCCGTTTCCGTACCTGGGGCGTGCTCGCCATCACAGGTGCGGTCGTCGTCGGCTGGGCAGGGTCGACCGGACCGTCAGGGAACCTCATCGGCATGGGGCTGGCTGCGCTCAACGTGGTCGTGTTCTCCGTCTTCTTCATGTGCTCCAAGGCCGCACGTCCCCACATCGACGTCTGGCCCTTCCTCGCCCGCACGATCACGATCGCGGCCGCCTTCGTCCTCGGCTTCGTGCTGCTCGGTGGCACATCGTTCCCAGACCCCACATCGATCGACTGGGTGCTGGCCACCGCCCTGGCCATCGGTCCGGGGGCCATCGGGCACTTCCTGATGACCTGGCCGCTGACGTGGGTGCCGGCCAACCTCCCCCCCGTGCTGCGGCTCGTCCAGCCCTTCCTCAGCGGCGGCCTCGCGTGGGTGCTGCTCGAACAGCCCATCACCCTCGCCCACCTGCTCGGCGGCGCCATCACCGTGATCGGTGTCGGTGGTGCCCTCGGCGCGTGGCCCGGCTCGACCACCCATCCATCACCCGAACGCGAGGACAAACCATGAGCACCCTTCCCGACACCATCCGCAACCACGCCGACCTGGCGGAGCGCGCCCGAGCGAACGTCGACAGCGCCATCTGGGACTTCCTGGAGGGCGGTGCGGGGGAGGAGTCCTCGGTCAGCGCGAACCGCGCGGCGTTCGACCGGTGGGCGTTCCGGCCTCGGATCCTCGCCGGGAACACCCCGCCGGACCTTTCGACGACCTTCATGGGCGAACGCCTGGCCATCCCGGTCGCGACCGCGCCGTTCGGTGCGGACGGGCTGTTCCACGCCGATGGGCAGGTGGCCGTTGCCCGCGGCATCGAGGCCACCGGGGGCCTCGCGATCGCCCCGCACGTCAGCACGCATCCGATGGAGGCGATCAGGGAGGCGGCACCACAGGCGGCGGCCTGGTTCCAGCTGCACCCCGTTGGGTCCCACGACAACTTCCGACGTCTCGTGGCGCGGGCCGAGGCCGCGGGATTCCGTGGGCTCGTCATCACGGCGGACTGCCCCACCGCGGGGTACCGCGACCGCGTCCTTGCCCGGCAGTTCGTCTACGAGGACGTCATGGGTGGCAACTACGATCACGAGTGGAGCAGCGACGAGATGTTCGGCCAGTTCCGCACCATGACCCAGGACGTCTGGACGTTCGATGAGCTCGGCGGTCTGATGGCGGAGACCGAGCTGCCGTTCATGGTCAAGGGGGTCATGACGGCGGAGGACGCCCTGCGCTCCGAGCAGATCGGCGCCTCCGCGGTCCTCGTCAGCAATCACGGTGGACGCCAGCTGGACTGTGCGCCGGGCACCCTCGACCAGCTCGAGGAGGTCGTGGATGCCGTCGGCGGACGGATCGGCGTGGCGCTGGACGGTGGCATCCGGCGGGGCACCGATGTGCTCAAGGCGATCGCGTTGGGCGCCGAGCTGGTGATCATCGGCCGGCTGGCGGCCATGGGGTTGGCTGCCGGTGGGGCCGAGGGCGTTGCCCGGGCAGTGCAGATGCTGACCGACGAGATGACCAAGACCATGGCGCTGATCGGCCGTTCGACGCTGGCCGAGCTGGACCACCGGGCCGTGCAGCCGGTACGCCAGTAGCGCGGTCCCTGCCCTGGAGGGGCGGTGATGCGGCGTGTCGGGAGACGGGATGGGATCATCCCGACACGCCGCAGGAGGGTCACCGCATCGGCTGGGCGACGGCGTCCGCGATGGCGCTGATGGAGTCCGCCACATCGAGGTCGTCGATGCGGTCGGCGACGTCGGCGGCGGTCCCCGCGTCTAGGACGCGGGTGGCGTTCTCGGTGTACTTCACGCGCAGCTCGTCGGGCGACAGCGGGTCGTCGGGCCCACCTCGGTTGACCATCACGCGTTCGACCAGGGTCGAGCCGTCGGTGGTCCGCAGGGTCAGCACCGCGGGGAACTGGAAGGGGAAGATCGCCTCGCACTCGGCGTCGGCTTCAACGGTGACCTTCGACATGAGCCGGCGTCGGTCCGGGTCCTGGGCCAGCACATCGGTGAAGTCGTCGAGTCCCAGGCCCAGCCCCGACCCGCCGAACAGACCAGCAGCCACCGTGTACGGCCCGCTGAACTGCGCTTGGTAGCCCGTGTCAGGCGCCTGCTTGACCTCCAGCGGCTGGCCGATGGTCCGCACCGTCGGTCCGGCCACGCCGAGCACCGCTGACTCCACGAGGTCAGGCGTCACACCGGCCGCGCGCATGCGGCGAGCCGCATCGATGCCGGTGTGGGTGAAATGGTTGGCGGGATACGGCTTGAAGAAGATGCCGGGCACTGACCAGTTCTCGCCGAGCCCCCCGACGACCACCTCCGGGTCCACCCCGTCGTGGAGGAAGGCCCGGAAGAAGCCGAAGCGACCCTCCAGCGCCGTCGGCGCGCCGGTGAAGCCGTGCTTGACCATCGTGGCCGCCGTCACCCCGGCATGGGCGGCCCAGCCGCAGTGCAGGCGCTTGACCGTCCCACCAGTCCGGTTCGCTTCGAGGATTCCGCTGGCCATCGACGCTGCCACGCCCAGGGCGTTGGTGATCCCTGATTCGTCCAGGTCCAGCAGCATCGCCGACGCGACGGCCGCTCCCATGGCCCCGCAGATGGAGGTGGCGTGCTGGCCGTGCTCGAAGAACACCGAGTTGCGGCTGGTCAGGTCGTACCCGGCCATCCCCAGGCGGACGACGACCTCGATGCCGACCCCCACCGCATCCTGCAACGCCGCCCCGGAGGCCTGCTCGGCCTCGGCAACGGCCAGGGCAGCCGGGACAACGCTGGCAGAGGGATGCAGCACGGACGGCAGGTGGGTGTCGTCGTAGTCCAGCGAGTGCGCCAGGACACCGCCGGCGAAGGCCGCCCACGTGGCAGGCAACGCCTCGGCCAGGCCGACGGTGTGGGCCTGCCCCGTGCCGCCCTGCGATGCGACGAAGTCCAGCGCGGCCCGGCTGGTGTCGAGCCCCGTCGCCGCGACCTGCAAGCCGAGGATGTCCAGGATGCGCATGCGGACGCTGGCCCGGACGTCAGCTGGTGCACCGTCACGGCGGGTGGCGCTCGCGAACGCACCGAGCTGTTGGGTCAGGGTCCCAGTGGTCATGCCGTGGCCTCTCGGTCCTCGAGCAGCGCCAGGGGACGCACCGGCGATCCCGTCGCACCGACCAGTGGGAGTGGCACGACCACGATCGGGAAATGCCTGACGCCCAGCCGGCTCGTCTCGGTAGCCAGCTCCTCCAGCGCCATCGTCTCGATGATGTTGATGCCGGTCTCGACCAGCAGCACGCGGTGGGCGGGGAGGGCGGCGTGGCCCTTGCCGGCGGGCAGGTGTTCGAAGGCGATTGTGTCGGCCCCGACCGCGGCCGGCCGGTGGGCGGCCAGCCAGCGGGCGCCGGCCTCGCCGACGCCGGGGACCCCGGAGTCCTTGCCGATGTAGGCGTCCCCCTCGTCCCATCGCTGGCCCCACCCCGACCGCACGATCAGCACGTCGCCCGGGGTTGGATCGACGTCGGCGAGGGCCAGGGCCGCCTCGAGCTCGTCGGGGGTGATCTCGTGCGCTGGCTCGCACGCGTCGCGCTGCATGGCCGCCGGCACGTCGAGGAGGATGCCCCGCCCCATGATGGGGGCGACCTCGTCGATGCCGAGGGTCCGGAACCGTCCGCCCACCGACGCCGCCGACGCGTCTATGCCGCCGTGCAGCAGGCCGTCGTGGCTGACGTGGGCCAGCGCATCCATGTGGGTCCCCACGTGGGTCCCGAGCATGATGACGTCGTTGGCGGCGGAGCCACCGTCCCCCCGCACCGTGTCGCCGTGGCGGCGCGGCAGCGAGTGCCAGTACCGGGGGTGGTTGGGGGACTGCGGCATCCCGATCACGTACGGACGGGACAGGTCGATGGCCCGGTGGCCGGCGAACAGGTCGGTCAGGGTCGTCACGGGTTCCTCTGGAGTCGAAGGACGGAGCGGGCTCGGGCCACGACGGCGGGGTCGACGAACTGGCTGCCGTCACGGCTGGCGCCGTCGTCGGCGCGGTCGAGCAGGGCGGTGGCGCGGGCGACCTCGGCGTCCGTCGGCGCGAACGCCTTGTGGGTGGGGTCGATCTGCCGCGGATGGATCAGGGACTTGCCGACGAAGCCCATGTCGCGGGCCCAGCGGGCAGCGCGGCGCAGGCCGTCGACGTCGTCGAGGTCGGTGTGGACGCTGTCGATCGGGGGGCCGGCACCGGCCAGGCGGGAGGCGAGCACCAGCGCGCCCCGCAGGAACCCGGTGGTCGCGGGGGTGTCCTCGAGGATCCCGAGGTCCGCCAGCAGGTCGCTGCTGCCGAGGGCGGCGCGGACGACCCGTGGACAGGAGAGGAGGTCGCGGGCCCGGTCGATCCCCGCGGCGGACTCGATCAGCGGGTACAGGCCGATCCGGCCGGCCGCGATGCCGTGCTGCCGCTCGAGGCGGTCCAGCACGGCCGCCACCTCGTGGACGGCGGTCGGGTCCTCCGCCTTGGGCAGGCGGATCGCCGACAGGGCCGGGCTGACGACGGCCTCGAGGTCGTCGTGGTCCCACCAGCCGCCGTCGACGTTGATGCGGACGTGGACCTCGGGGGTGTGGTCCCCGGACGGCGGTGCCTCGTCGGCGATCTCGGCCAGGAGGGTGAGCACCGCGGCACGGGCCTGGGCCTTGCCCTCCGGCGGGACGGCGTCCTCGAGGTCGAGGAGCACCACATCTGCCCCGGACCGCAACGCCTTGCGCATCACGTCCGGGCGGGACCCGGGGGCGTAGAGGTAGCTGTGGTGCAGCACGCCGGCGGCGGCGCGCGCGGGCTCAGGCGAGGATGCCGCGGTCACGCAGGTCCTCGATGCGCTCTGGGTCCAGGTCCAGCCGCTCGCGGAGCACCTCGTCGGTGTCCGCGGCATGTGGGCGCCCGGTGAACCGGATCCCACCAGGCGTCTCGCTCATCCGGTACAGGACGTTGTGCTGCAGGAGGTCTCCGAGGTCGTCGTCGGGCACTCGGGTCAACATCTCGCGGGCGGTGACCTGCGGGTCGGCGACGAGGTCCTGGGCGGAGTAGACCGGTGCGACGGCTGCACCGACCTCGGCGAACGCTGACTGCACGTCCTCACGGGACCGCGTGCCGATCCACTCGCTGACCCAGCCGTCCAGCAGGTCGGTGTGGGCAGCACGGCCAGCGCCGGAGGCGAACCACGGTTCGTCGATGACCTCTGGATGACCCACCAGCGTCAGGACGCGCTCGGCGATCACGTCGGCGCTGGTGGAGATCGCCACCCAGTGGTCATCGGCGGTGCGATAGAGGTTGCGCGGGGCGTTGTTGCTGGACGTGTTGCCCTGCCGCTGCTGCACCTCACCGGTCTTGTCGTAGACGGTCGGCGCCGGCCCGACGGCGGTCATGATGGGTTCCAGGAGGCTCAGGTCGATGACCTGTCCTGCCCCGCCGCGGGCGTCGCGGTGGTACAGGGCCATGGACACGGCGCTCGCACCCGTGATGCCGGCGATGGAGTCCGCCAGTCCGAAGGCCGGCAACGTCGGTGGGCCGTCGGGCTGGCCGGTCATGAACGCGAACCCGCTCATCGCCTCGACCAGGGTGCCGAAGGCCGGCCGCGTCGCGTAGGGCCCGTCCTGGCCGAATCCGGTGACCCGCAGGACGATCAGCCCCGGGTTGACCGCCGACAGCGCCTCCCAGCCGAGACCCCAGCGCTCCAGCGTGCCGGGACGGAAGTTCTCCACCAGCACGTCAGCGGTGGCGATCAGGTCGCGCAGGATCTGGGCCCCGTCGTCGTCGCCGAGGTACAGCCCGATGGTGCGCTTGTTGCGGCCGACTTCCTTCCACCACAACCCATGGCCGTCGACGGCGCGCCCGTGGCCACGCATGCCGTCTGGTCGGGAGGGGTGTTCGACCTTGATCACCTCGGCGCCGTAGTCGCCGAGGATCTGGCACGTGAGCGGGCCTGCCAGGATCGTCGAGCAGTCGAGCACCGTGATCCCGTCGAGGGGACCCCGGCGCTCTGGCGGCGTCGTGTCTTGTTCCACTGCTAGGAACACTATTCCACTCTGGAGGACAAGTCAACGGGTCGGGTGGTGGACGTTCCTCCCCGTGGAACGCGGTAGAGTCTCGTTCCAGTCAAGGAACGTGGGACAAGGAGCACACGGGTGGCCGATGCAGAGCCGAAGCGGCTGATCGCGACCGTCGAGCGCGCGACGGACGTGCTGACGCTGTTCACGAGGGTGGACCGACAGGACCTCGGGGTGACCGAGATCGCCAACGAGCTTGGGTTGTCCAAGGCGGTGATCCACCGGGTGCTCAACACGCTTGCGGCCAAGGGGTTCATCGAGACCGACGAGGAGACCCGTCGATATCGCCTCGGGCCGGCGGTCCTGGCGCTGGGGGAGGCCTACGTCGATCGGCTGGACATCCGTGGCCTGGCGCTCCCCCACATGAAGGCCCTGTCGGAGCAGACCAACGAGACGGCGACGATCTCACGGCGCTACCGCTGGGAGCGGTTGTACGTCGACCAGATCACCCCGGAGCGGGAGGTGAAGATGACGGTGGCGCTGGGTCGGCGGTTCCCGCTGCACGCCGGTGGTTCGTCCAAGGCGTTCCTCGCGTTCCTCAGCCTCGAGGACCAGGAGGCCTACATCGCCCAGAACCAGCTGGACGAGCTGACAGAGCACACCATCACCGACCCCGATGCGCTCCGGCGAGACCTGGCGCTGACCCGCGAGCGCGGCTACGCATCATCGGACGGCGAGCGGCAGAGCGGTGCGTCCAGCGTGGCAGCGCCGGTGATGGACCACCGCGGTGAGCCCATCGCCGTCATCAGCGTCTGCGGGCCGAAGGAGCGATTCCAGGGTGTGCGGGAGCAGGCCATCGAGCTGCTGCTGGACACGACGAAGACCCTGACTCGGCACATGGGCGGCGACCACGCACCAAGCGCGTTCTGAGCCGACCTACCCGCCGGCCGCGCGTGTCGCCGACGCCCGCTGCCGGCGACGTTCCCTGACCCGCTCGACGGCCTCGAGCACGTCGTGCACGGTGTCGAGCACGAGGTCCAGCTCCTCGGCGGTCGGGGGCATCTCGTAGGCGTGGTGGTGGCTGGCCGCCGACAGCCGGCCCCACGCGAACGCGGCACGGCGGGCCGGCTCCTTGGGGAACACGTTGGGCAGGACGAGGAACATCGCCCGACCGCTCAGCTGTCGCAGCTCGGGGTACAGGCCGAACAGCGCCTCCTCCAGCGCCGCGCGGCCCAGGAGCGCCGCACCCCGGCTGGCGGTCGAGCCGAGGTTGCCGATGCCGCGCGAGGCCAGCAGTCGGCCCTGCATCAGCAGCTCGTCGGGCGTCGGTGGCGCGTCGATGGCGCCGGGCCCGCCGATCACCGGGCCTCCCGTCGGATCCGCTCGACCAGGTTCCGCAGCTGTCGCACGAACTCCCGGTCGTCGCCGATCCGTCGTTCGCCGACGTGAGTGCCCTTCTTGCAGTCGTTGAGCACGTCGGCGAACGACCGCCCCCAGCGGTTGAGGGTGGGGAACAGCTGATCGCCCTGCCCCGTGTCGTCGAACAGCGCGAGGGTCAGCAGGTCGTGGGTCGAGGCGTCGGCCAGCAGGCGGTCGACGTCGTGATGGTCCTCGCCCCGGCCGAGCCGCCGCCGGCGCACGACCTCCACCGACAACGCCTCCAGCGCACCACGTCCCATCTGGGCGACCAGGCGTGCCCGGACCGCCGGCTTGAGGTCAGCGGTCCGGGCGATGGCGTGGGCGTCGTCGAGGTGCCGACCCACCGGATCGTCGACCACCTTCAGGTCGACCACCGACCTGGCGCGCCGCTGCACCTCCACCACCGTCGCCTCGATCTGCAGCTGCCGGACGGCGTCGGGCAGCCGGGTGTCGTGGGTCAGCACGATCACCTGCCGGGTCCGGGCCACCTCCGCCAGCACCTGCGCCAGCCCCTCCACCTTCGAGGGGTCCATCGCCTGCACGGGGTCGTCGAGCACGAGGAACCTGAAGGGGCTCGCGTCCAGCGTGGCCCGGGGCAGGAACACCGCCAGCGCCAGCGCGTGCAGCTCGCCCTGGCTCATCACCCCCAGGGCCGAGGCGTCCCGGTCGTCCACCGCGACGTCGAGCTCCAGCGACCGTCGCGCGCCCGACCGCTGCAGGTGGAGGTTCTTCAGGCTGACGTTGGACTGCAGTCGCAGCCGGTCCCAGTAGCCCTGCACGGCGTCGCGGATCGGCTCGAACCGGGCCCGCTCGATCTCGCTGGCGCAGTCGGCCAGCCACGTCTCGGCCAGCTTGGCCTTCGTCGCGCGGGTCTCCGCCGCCAGCGCCGCATGGGCGTCGTCGACCCAGCGGGTCACGGCGTTCGCCAGCGGTCGCCAGTCGTCCTGCTTGGCGTCCAGGGTCGACGCGGCCAGGGCGTTCAGCGCGGTGACGGCCTCGTGGACGACGGGGACGGCGGACTCCAGGTGGTCGGCGAGCGCCAGCGGGTCGTCGCCGGCTGCAACACCACCCTCGTGCACTGCTGCCCAAGCGGTCGTCGCGTCGGTGGCGTCCAGCCCCACGAACGGCGCGGTGGCCAACGAGTCCGGGGGAGGGGACAGCAGCGCGGTCGCGGTGCGGCGGGCGGCGGCCAGGTCGGCGTCGGCCCGGCGGACGGCCTGCGCCTGCTCGGCAAGCTCGTCGGCCCTGGTCCTGGCCTCGGCCGCCCAGCCCGCGTCCAGCGTGGTGCCCGAGCTGCACAGGGGACAGGGCAACGGCCCGTCGTGGTCGACGTGGGTGACGGCCTGGCGGAGCAGCGCGGCGATCCGGTCGGCCCGTCCGGCGTCGGTGGCGGTGGCGGCGGCGTGGGCCGCGTGGGCGTCACGCAGGGCCGTGGCCGCAGCGGTCGCGTCGACGGGGTGCGGGCCGGTGAGGGTTGCCAGGGCACGCAGGCGGGACAAGTCCGACGTGGGCTCGGTGCTGTCCTCCGCCATGGCCTCGGTCGCCGCCTGCAGGTCCCAGGTACGACCGTCGATCGCCGCCAGGACCTGCTCGGCGCGGGGGTCGGCGGACGACCGCAGCTCCTCCACCAACGCCTTGCGACGCTCCTTCACGGCCTTGATCGGCTTGGCGTCGGCCAGCCGAGCCTGGCGCAGCACCTCCACGGCATCGCGGAGGGGTTGCACGCCGAGGATGTCGGCGATGGCGTCGTAGAGGTCCGCCGGACGGCCGTCGAACATGCCGCCGAGCTCGTTGAACGACAGGAGCGGTCGGTACTGCGCCAGCGGGGTCGACCAGCCCAGCTGCTCGATCGACCGGCCGTCGTCGAGGACCGACCGTCCGGTGTCGACGTCCCCTTCGTCGGGCCAGCTGTGGGTGAGTGTGCGCGGGGTGTCGTCGAGCCCGACCAGCTCGACGTCGACGCGGGCGACGTCGCCGTCGTGGAGGTTCCGCCACGTCTCCTTCCACGCCTTGCTGCGGCCTGCCCAGCGATGGGACTCGCCGGTCAGGCACATCTCGAGGCCCTCGGCGAAGGAGGACTTGCCCGACCCGTTCCGACCGACCACCAGGGTCAGTCCCGGCCCCGACGGCAGGTCCAGCCGACGCGTCTCGCCGATGCCCCGGAACCCCTGGACGGTGATGCCGTCGAGGAAGACCCCCGAGGTCCCGGCCGTCGTGGACGCGTCGGCGGTGGGGCCATCGGGCCATGCCGCCGTGGCGGCCTCCTCCAGCGGGGTGCCGGTGCACGCGGCGACCACCATCGCCGTCACCCCCGGGTCCAGCCCCGCACCGGTCAGCCGGTCGCGTACGACCGCGGTCAGTTCCGTGTCCACCTTCGTGCCTCTCGCCTCGTCGTGAGGCGACCAACCGTGCCCCAACCCCTCCGTCAAGCGTGACGGAGGGTACCGGACGGGCCGTGCAGCAGAACCATTGGGACCGTTGTCGTGGACTGGCGCCGCAACGGTGTACCCGCGCGTCGGCCGTCGTTAGGGTTCGTCCTACAGAGCCGAGACAAAGGGGAGAATGTCATGGATCGAGGGATCAACCGGCGAGCCGTGCTTCGCGGGACCGCACTGGCCGCTGCAGCGATGGCAGGTGGACCCTTCCAGGGGTTCACGGCGTGGGCCCAGCCACAGGCGCGACGCGGCCGACCGCTCGACTACGGGCCGCTGGGACCCGTCGCCGACCTGCGGGACGACACGGTGCGCCTGCTGCTGCCGGAGGGGTTCGAGTACCGCTCCTTCGACGTGACGGGCGGCACGCTCGGGGACGGGACCACCATCCCCGGGCGCCACGACGGCATGGCCGCCTTCCGGGTGCGGGGAGGCCGGACGTTGCTGGTCCGCAACCACGAGGTCAACGGCCCCGTCGGCGCCTTCGGCGATCCGGGTACCGCGTACGACCCGGCAGCCGGCGGCGGCACCACCACCATCGAGGTCGACCGGTTCGGCAACGTCACCGACAGCGCGGTGAGCCTCAACGGCACCCAGATGAACTGCTCGGGTGGGGCGATGCCATGGGGCAGCTGGCTGTCGTGCGAGGAGACCGTCAACGGTCCGGACGTCGGCAACGACTTCACCGGCGCGGACAACAGCCTGCTGCAGGCCAAGCACGGCTACGTCTTCGACGTGCCGGCCCAGCTGCCCGCCGACCCGGCGGCGGCCAACGAACCGATCCGCAGCGCCGGACGGTTCGCCCACGAGTCGGCCGTCTGGGATCCCGGCACCAAGGGCCTGTACATGACCGAGGACAACTTCGGGTTCCCGTCGGGCTTCTACCGGTACCTGCCCCCCACCAACCCGATGCGGACGCGTCGCTTGGTCGACGGTGGCCGGCTGCAGATGCTGGCCGTGGTGGGACAGCCCAACATCGACCTCGCCGGTGAGTCGGGCCCGGCGCCCGCCGTCGGCAGCACCTACGACGTCGAGTGGGTCGACATCCCGGACCCCGATCCCACCTTCGCGCCGGGCACGACCAACAACGAGGCCATACAGGCGGTCGGCCAGCAGGGCCGGGACGCAGGCGCGGCGATCTTCTCGCGACTGGAGGGCGCCGCAACCCGCGGGGGCACGGTCTGGTTCACCTCGACCCAGGGCGGTGCCATGCCCCCGGGCACCAGCGACCCGTCGGGCTTCGGCCGGGGCCGGGGACAGGTCTGGGCGTACCACGCCCCGACGGAGACCCTCCGGCTGGTCTATGAGTCACCCTCGAGGGACGTGCTGGACTTCCCCGACAACATCGCGACCAGCCGGTCCAACACGTTGGTCCTGTGCGAGGACGGCGACGACGGCAACTTCCTGCGCGGCCTGACACGCGACGGACGGATCTTCGACTTCGCCAGGAACAACATCGCCGGCCGGACCGACGACGAGTTCGCCGGCGCGACGTTCGGACCCGACTGGCACACCCTCTACGTCAACATCCAGGCAGGCAGCGGCCTGACGTTCGCGATCTGGGGACCCTGGCAGCGCGGCGGCTTCTGACCGCGGCAGTCGACCGGCCGAGCGCTCAGCCCTCGTAGTAGGGGTAGCGCTCGGTCGGGGACCACGCCGGGTAGGTGTCACAGCCCCAGCCGTCGGTCGCGGTCGTGGAGTTGCCGTCGAGGCGGAAGGGATCGTCGTTGCCGAGCAGCTCGACGGTGTGGCCGACCTCGCGACAGTCCAGGTCGGGGCCGTCGGGCAGGCACTCGCGGTAGGCCGGGTGGCAGGCCCACTGTCCCGTCCGGCCGGTGTGTCCTGTGGCCGGTTCGACCACACCGCCTCGGCGCTCCGCCGGTGGTGCCCAGCACGTCTGCCACAGGCCGGCGGCGGCCGAGCGGGCCTCCGCGAAGGCGGTGTCCAGCTCCGCGGCGTAGGCGGGGTGCTGGTGGCGGAACTGCTCGAGGTAACGGTCGTCGACCAGCCCCTCGCGGGCCATGAGGACGCCGAGGTCACCCGTCGAGGTGTGGACACGGGCGACCTGCCGGCCGTAGTCGTCGGTGGCGTAGGCCTCGGCCGTGAAGCCGGACGCCATCAGCTCGTGGGCCCGACGGGATGCCTCGGCCCCGCCGCACTCGGATCGTTCGGGCGCGTTGACCATCCCGACCCGGTACTCCACCCCGTCGCTGGCGACGAACGAATCGCCGTCCTTCTCGTCGACGACGTACAGCAGCGCCCCTTCATCCGACGGTTGGGGCGTGTCGGACACGGACGGCACCACGTCGACCGCGGTGTCCTCGGACGGCACTGTGTCCTCCGGCCCCGCGGGGTCGCCCGAGGCCGCCGGGGTCGGCGACGAGGGCTCCCCTTCCGCAGTCGAGGTGCAGCCGCCGGTCAGGACGGCCAGCAGGGCCAGGCTCGCCAGCCCCCACCCCAGCCGTCCCTGCACGTCCACCCCTCGCACTCCTCGTCTCGTCGTCACGAGCCCAGACTGCCTCGCCCACCCCGTCAACCCTGACCGACGACCCTACCGAACCGAGGGAGGAGGGGCCTCCACGACCCGCCGGCCGACGTGCTGGTTGTACCGGGGCCGCCAGACCGTGATGAGGGTTGTCTCCAGCCGCTTGGCCCGGTCGGCGTCGATCCCCAGCTGCTCCAGGGTCACCCACGACACGACGTACCGCTCGGTGATCCACGCGACCGTCGGGGCGCCCGGCGCGAGCACGTGGGCACGGGCCACGCCCTTCCGGAAGGCCGACTCCTTGGCAGCCGGCCGCAGGTGCTGGCTCCAGATGCGGCCGCGCAGCCCCTTCGCCCCCAACGCCCGACCCACGTACACGGGACGGTCGGGGCCGTCCCGCGGCCACCACGCGTACAGGCCGGGCGACGTCGGCACGTCGTCCTTCACCAGGCCGCTGACGCCATGTCGAGGTGCGGACACGAGGGCCAGCTCGGGAACTGCCGCTGAGGACATCGACGCCGTTCCTTCCATCCCCCCGCACGGGATGAGGACGATGCGCATCCTTGCACATCGTCCTCGTCGGCTGCAGCCCTCCGGACCGGCCTCACCGCTCCCCGGGACCGACCTCCTCCGACTCGTCGACCAAGCGTCGCAGGACCAGCTCGGCCAGGTCCGTCGGGTCGGCCCGGCCCGACGCGTTGAGGAGCACCACGATCGACCGGTCGAGGCTGGGCACCCACCACATCACCGAGACGTAGCCGATGACCCCGCCGCCGTGGCCGACGACGTCGGTGACACCGTCGGGGGTGCTCCACTGCAGCCCGAGCCCGTACCGCTGTCCGAACGGGTCCTCCGCCAGCATCGCGGCCAACGACTCGTCCTCCAGCAGCTCGCCGGTCAGGAGCACCGTGGCGAACCGGGCCAGCTCCCCGGCCGTCGACACCATCTCCCCGGACGACCACGGCAGGGTCGGCAGGTACGGATCGGTGCTGACGTCGTCGTCGAGGCCGTCGTGGTCGATGTCGTACCACCCCGGAAGCGTCACCTCCAGGTCGGTCCCGATGTCGGTCGACAACCCTGCCGGGTCCAGCACGAGGTCGCGGACGGCCGCACCGTAGGGTTCGCCGGTCGCCGCCTCGACGACCTGGCCCAGCAGGACGTAGTTGGTGTTGGAGTACCGCCAGCCGGCACCGGGCGGGAAGTCGGGGGCCTGACGGTCGATGGAGGCGACCATCTCCTCGGGGGTCCACGGCCGGTCGAGCTGCTCGAAGAAGTCGCCGCTCGCGGTGTACTCGGGGACACCGCTCGTGTGGCCGAGCAGCTGCCGCAGGGTCACGTCGCCGAAGCGAGCGGGTTCGGCGACCCATCGCCCGAGCGGGTCGTCGAGGGACAGGACCTCCTCCTCCGCCAGACGCATCACGGTGGCGGCGACGAACGTCTTGGTGATGCTGCCGATGCGGAACCGGTCGTCGGGTTCGGCCGAGCCGGCGGTGACGACCCGTGGCTCCTCACCGGGCCGGCCGACGGCCACCACGACCGCGTCGACGCCGCTGGTCGCCTGCCACCGGTCGACGAGCTCGTCAAGGTCCCCGGGGCCGGCCTCGACCGGAACGCACGCCCCGGCGAGGAGGCCCAGCAGGACCAGCAGCGACAGGGCCCGGCGGGTCACAGGTCCCTCCGCCGGGTCATGGCCGTGCCGGCGGCGAGCAGCACGGCCACCCATGCGACGAGCACGACCAAGCCGAACCAGAACGGCGCGGCCGGGGCATGGGGCGTGCTGCCGGCGATGCTGCTGGCGACGCCCGGCAGGTACCGCTCGATCGCCGTGAACCGCGGGGCGATCAGGTTGGGCTCGAGCAGCAGCAGCCACACGATCGGCACCACGACCGCAGGCACCTGTGACCGTGCGATGGCGCCGATCCCGACGCCCATCGCTGCGAACAGCGGCAGGACGACCAGCGACACCGCGATGGAGGTCCACAGCGTCGGGGTCAGCATGGCGAGGTGGTCGACGCCCTCCCGCGCCAGCCACGGGATGGCGATGGCGTTGACGACGACGACCGCGACGACGGCCCACGCGAAGGCCAGGCCGGCGGCCACGACGACCTTGGAGACGAGGACCCGCCAGCGGATCGGTTCGGCGAGGAACGTGGCGGTGACGGTGCCGTGTCGGTACTCGGTCGTGACGGACATGACGCCGAGGACCAGCAGCGGGATCGAGGCCAGCACGGGCACACCGATGATCTGCCGGGCGTGTGCGAGCGTCCCGAGCGACGGGGCCCCACGGACGCCGGCGTTGTCGATGATCTGGGTCAGGGCGAGGACGGCGATGGCCAGCGACGCCGCGAGGACGACGGGGACCATGCGGGTGGTGCGCTGCTTGAGGAGCTCAGCGCGCAGGAGCGTTGACATGGCGGTCCTCTCCGTCCCGGCCCCGTGTGGTGAGGGTCAGGAACAGGGTTTCGAGGTCGGTGGTGTGGTCGGCGGGCTGGTGGGTGACGAGCCGGCCGTTGGCGATGATCAGGACGTCGTCGACGACGGTCTCGAGCTCCGACAGGACGTGGCTGGAGACCATCACCGTCCGTCCCTCGTCGGCCAGCGCGCGGAGCAGGCCGCGCAGCCAGCGGATGCCCTCGGGGTCCAGGCCGTTCATCGGCTCGTCCAGGACGAGTACGTCGGGGTCGCCCAGCAGCGCAGCGGCCAGGCCGAGCCGCTGGCGCATGCCGAGGGAGTACCCGCCGACCCGGCGGTGCGCGGCGTCGGAGAGGTCGACCTGCTCGAGGACGTCGGTGACCCGGCGACGGGACACCCCGGCCATGACGGCCAGGACGCGAAGGTGGTCCAGGCCGCTGCGCCCGGGATGGAACGCGCTGGTCTCCAGCATCGCCCCGACCCGGTGCATGGGGTCGGCGAGCTCGGCGTAGGGCTGGCCATCGAAGGTGGCACGGCCGCTGGTCGGGTGGGCCAGCCCCAGCATCATCTGCATCGTCGTGGACTTGCCGGCGCCGTTTGGGCCGAGGAAGCCGGTGACGGCGCCGGAGGTCAGGGTGAAGCCGAGGTCGTCGACGGCGACGACGGGGCCGTAGCGCTTGGTCAGGCCCTCGGCGGTGACGGTGGTCATCGTGGGTGCTCCGTTTCGTGGGTTCGGGTGTGGGGGCTTTTCGTGTGTCACGACTGTCGGTTCCCACGCGCGTTCCGGGCACCTGCCACTGGCCGAATCGACCCTCCAGCCGTGGGGGGAAACCTCGACGGGCGATCGAGCCCCGGCCTCCTCCGACGGGTGGAGCAGGGTTCGCCCACGAGGGGGAGGTGGGCGGTCGCGCGCGGTGGCACAGTGACGACATGGACCGCTCCGACAGGCTCGTCGCGGCCGGGGTCACCGGCATCGCGCTGGTCGGCCTGGTCGTCGGTCGGTGGGTGGCCGACCCGCCCATCCACGACCTTCCGCCCTGGGTCGTGGCGCTGGTCCTCCTGCAGGGCGGCGTGCTGCTGTGGCGACGGTCGCGCCCGGTGGAGGTCCTGATGGCCTCGTCCGCGGCCGTCCTGGCGCTGGCGCTGCTGCGCCACCCGATCGCCGGTGCGGCGCTGGGGCCGATGGCGGCCGCCTGGGCCGTCGGCGTCCACGCCGCCTCGCGTCGTGCGTGGCTGCTGGTGCCGCCGGTCGCGATCGCCCTGTCCGTCGTCGGGGCGGGCATCGGGTTCAGCACCGGGGAGAAGCGCGACCCGATCGCCCACGCGGTGACCACCGTCGCGCTGTACGTGGCGGTGTTCCTGGCGGGGCGCCTGCTCCGGACGCGACGGGAGGCGGCGGCGGAACGGACCCGTGCGGCGGTGGCGGAGGAGCGTGGGCGGATCGCCCGCGAGCTGCACGACGTGGTGGCCCACCACATGGGCGTGGTGTCCCTGCATGCCGGCGCCGGCCGCCGGCTGGTCGACCACGACCCCGAGGCGGCCAAGCAGGCGTTCGCCCAGATCGAACGGTCCACCCGCGAGGCGCTGGCCGCCATGCCGGCGCTGGTCGGCAGCCTCCGCGACGGCAACGACGTCGCGGCCCCCCAGCCCCGGCTGGACGACCTCGAACGGCTGGTCGCCGGTGTGGTCGACGCGGGCCAGCGGGTCACCCTCGTCGTCGAGGGCGACCGTCGGGAGCTGCCCGCAGCGGTGGAGCTGTCGGCCTACCGGATCGTGCAGGAAGCGGTGACCAACGCCGGGCGCCACGCCGGCCCCGCCCGGGTGGACGTGACCGTGCGGTTCACGCCCGACGCGTTGGAGCTGGCGATCAACGACGACGGACGTGGCGACACGCCTCCCGACGACGGCCGTGGCTACGGCATCACCGGGATGAAGGAGCGTGTCCGATCCCTCGGCGGCACGTGCGACATCGGGCCCCGCCCCGGCGGCGGCTTCTCGGTGCGAGCCACCCTGCCGATCACCACGGCAGGTGTCCGGTGAGCATCCGTGTGCTGCTGGTCGACGACCAGGACCTGGTCCGCTCCGGCCTGCGGCTGGTGCTGCAGACCGAGCCGGACATCGAGGTGGTCGGCGAGGCGCGGGACGGTGCCGAGGCGGTGCGGCTGGCCGTCGGCCTGCGCCCCGACGTGACCGTGATGGACGTCCGCATGCCGCTGGTGGACGGCGTCGAGGCCACCCGGAAGCTGGCCGGTCCCGACGTCGCCGACCCGCTGCCCGTCCTCGTGCTGACCACCTTCGACGACGACGAGCTGGTGTTCGAGGCGCTGCGGGCGGGCGCCCGTGGGTTCCTGCTGAAGCACGCCTCGCCCGAGCAGCTGGTCGAGGCCATCCGCGTCGTGGCGGCCGGCGAGGGGATCGTCGCGCCGGCGGTGACCCGTCGGCTGATCGAGGCGTTCGCCGCCGGTGGCCCGCCACCCTCGCCGCCCGCTGAGCTGGACCGGCTGAGCGAGCGGGAGCGGGTCGTGCTCGGCCTGCTCGCGCGGGGCCTGACCAACGCCGAGATGGCGGCGGAGCTGTTCGTGGAGACCTCGACGGTCAAGACCCACGTCGGCAACGTGCTGGCCAAGCTGGGGCTGCGCGACCGGATCCAGGCGGTCATCTACGCCTACGACATGGGGGTCGTCGCCCCCGGTCAGGGTGGCGGCGGTCTATCGTCGGGCGGGGCCGGGACCCGCTGACCCGGCTGCCGAGCCGAAGGAATCGTTCGTGCGCTGGATCATCCGGATCGCCGTGGGCCTGCTGGTCCTCGTCGTGCTGCTGGCCGCTACGGTGTGGCTGACCACCTTCCACCCCGACGACGTGCAGGACGAGGAGGTCGTGTGCGCCGACGACGCGCCGACCCTCCAGCCGGGGCAGGACGTGACGATCATGTCGTGGAACGTCCAGTACATGGCGGGCAAGGACTACGTCTTCTTCTACGACCTGCTGGACGAGTCCGGCCCGGACGAGCGGCCGTCGCCCGAGGCGATCACCGCCACGTTCGAGGAGGTGGCCCGGGTCATCGGTGAGGTCGACCCCGACGTGATCCTGCTGCAGGAGGTCGACGACGGTGCGGCGCGGACCGACGGTGAGGACCAGCTCGAGCGGCTGCTGGGCATGGTCTCGCCCGACTACGCCTGCCACACCTCGGCGTTCTACTGGAAGGCGGCATGGGTGCCGCACCCGCGGATCCTCGGGTCGGTCGGCATGAAGCTGTCGACGGTCTCGCGGTACCGCATCGACTCGGGGGTCCGGTATGCGCTGCCGATCATCCCGGCCGATCCGGTGACCGAGCAGTTCGGCCTCAAGCGGGCGATCCTCGAGGCGAGCCTGCCCGTGGAGGGGGGTGAGCCGTTGCTGGCCTACAACACCCACTTCGACGCCTTCGCCCAGGGCACCGACACGATGCAGCAGCAGGTCGCGCTGACGTCGGAGCGGCTGGCCTTCCTCACCGCGCAGGGGCGGCCGTGGGTGTTCGGCGGTGACCTGAACCTGCTGCCGCCGGGTCCGCAGTACGACGACCTCGGCGCCGGCGAGCAGGCCTACTACCTGCCCGACAGCGAGCTGGCCGTCCTGACCGACAGCTACACCGTCGTGCCGTCGCTGGAGGAGGCCAACGGCCCCGATCGCGCCCGCTGGTACACCCACTTCCCCAACGCCCCCGGCATAGGCGCGCCGGACCGCACGATCGACTTCGTGTTCCTCAGCCCGCTGCTGGGTCTGGGCGACCACGAGGTCCGGCAGGACGACACCCTCGACATCTCCGACCACCTGCCGGTGATCCTGGACGTCACCCTGCCGTGACCCGGCGGCGGCACGCCCGAACGAGCGTGCCGCCACCGCCCACCCCTGGGCCATCGCCCGGCGTTGATCGGCCTCACTCGCCCACAGCTGAGTGTTCGGTCACGGACTGCGCCCGGGCGAGGATGTCGTCGCCCACGGCTGCGGTGCCGCCCAAGGCTATGATCTCGCGGGGGTTCAGCCGGGCGATCTCGTCGAGCACGGCCGTCGGGATGTCACCGGTTGCCGGGACGTAGAGGAGGGGCACGCCGGAGAACCCGGTGGCGGCGGGCAGGGCATCGACCTGGGTGTTGGCGTTGACCAGGAGCAGACGGTCGTTGCCGTTCGGGAAGCGGTCCTGTGTGACCGCGACGGCCGTCTCGTAGCGGGACGGGCCCGAGATGCGGCGGGTCTCCGCCGTCACCGTGGTCTGCAGTCCCTCGTGGCTGACCGTCACCACGTGCCCCTCCATCGTGTCGACGGTACGGCCGCCGGGCGTCGTGTCGTCCCAGTTCTCGTGGGAGGTCCACGTGAGCTCGTGGGTGCCCTCCGGCAGGCAGAGGGTCGGGCCCGTCCAGCGCAGCGTCGTGCCGCTGTCCCCGCTGTCGACCTCGAAGGTCACGTCGTCACCGTAGGAGTAGTGGCAGGACCCGAAGTTGTAGGCGTTCCAGCCGTTGGAGAACATCCATCGGTTGCCTTCCCCGTTGTGGTGGGAGGCGCGAGCGCCGTCGAACCCGAACCCGGATGAGTAGCCGGCGGAGGCGAACGTCAGCTCGACGGTGGTCTCGGATCCACGTACGGCAACGCATGCCGACACGATGTCGAGTGCGGTGTCGGTGACGTCTCCTCCAGGATCGGTGGCACACATTTCCCCCGGCGCGGGGTCCTGGGCGAACGCGGCTATCGGCACAATCACCAGGACGGCGATCAAGGCGGCGACTGCTCTGTACATGACGGTTCTGGTCCTCTTCTGTCGGCGTGGCGGCTAACCATGTGTCAGCTCGACGACAGTGTGCAGCCCACCCCACGTCGGATCTGACGCCGGACCTGGGTGCGGCCCTCCAGTCACCCCCCTGACGGATCTTGACCCAACCGGTGGATGTGTCACGCGGGCCGGGTCGACATCCGTCAGCCCGGCCGTGGGTTCGTGGGTCGCGGCCAGTCTGGGTGGGGCGGATTCCGTCACGGGGTGGGTCAAGATCCGCCGGGGTGGAGGGGGGAGGGACGGACTGGCTTGCCGGGGGAGGGGGACAGCGGAGGTGGTGCTCGATCCGTCGACGGAGGCGTGGGCGCCGGGTCAGGCGTCGGAGACCAGGCGGGCCAGCTGGTCGACCAGGACGGGCTGGGCGACGGGGCGGGACTCCAGGTCGCCGGGGGAGGGGTGGCCGGCCGCGCGGACCATGCTGGAGACCAGCGGGCCGCAGACGCCGCCCTGGCAGCGGCCCATCCCGCAGCGGGTCAGCCCCTTGACGGCCCGGGCGGTGGTGGCGCCGTCGGCGATCGCCCGGCGGACACGGCCGGCGGGCACCTCCTCGCAGCGGCACACCTGCACCTCGTCGGGCAGCCCCACGGCCCAGTCGTCGTCCCACGGGTACAGCCGGGCCAGCGCATCACGGAACCCGTCCCACCGGCGAACCGTCCGTCGCAGCCCGGACGGCACCGCCGGGCCGATGGTCGACGCGAGGATGGCCGCGCCGGCAAGGCGTCCCTCGGCGACGGCCTTGTCGGCCCCACCGACGCCGGTCAGCTCACCGGCCGCCCACACCCCGGGCACCGACGTTGACTGGTCGTCATCGACCACGACGGCCGGCCCCGCCGTCCCCGGGCGGGTCACGAGGTCACACCCGAGCTGCACCGCCAGGGTCACGTCGGGCAGCAGCCCGTCGGACACGGCCAGCGCGTCGACGTCCATCCGTGCGGTCCGGCCCGACGGCGCACGCATCACGACCTGCCCGATCGCACCGCTGTCGGCCGACGCCACCGACGCCGCCTCGACGGCCTCCACGACCCGCCAGCCGAACCGCGGGGGCCGGCCGCCGGTCAGCCGGGCGAGGTCCGCCAGCTTCCCCGGGTGGCCGAGCCCCACCGGCAGTCCGCCGACGGCCAAGCGGCGCAGCGGCTGGGACTCCAGCGTCAGCAGGGGTGCCGTGCCGGCGGACCGCAGGGCCGAGGCGACGGCCAGCAGCAACGGGCCGGTGCCCGCCAGCACGATCCGGTCCCAGGGGCTGCGGCCCTCCTGCTTGACCATCGCCTGCGCGGCACCGGCCGTCACCACCCCGGGCAGGGTCCAGCCGGGGAACGGCCGCACGACCTCCCTCGCCCCGGTGGCCAGCACCACGTGGTCGGCCAGGACAAGCTGCAGCTCGTCGTCCACGGCCACCATGACCTGGAACCGGCGGGTCGCCGACCCGGCGACCTGCTGCACCGCGACGACCTGCGCAGCCGTGAGGTGCTGCACACCACGGGTGCCGTCGCCGATCAGCTCGGCCCACGGCCCGGACGGGGCCGCGACGCCGGCACGCTGCCGGCCGATCTGCCCGCCTGCGGCCCGGTACCGGTCCACGATCCCGACCGACAGGCCGTTGCCGCGCACGGTCGCCGCAGCCGCCAGCCCACCCGGCCCCGCCCCCAGCACGACCACGTCGACGTCCATCACGACCGCCCCCGCCGGCTCGGGTCCCTCACCTTCCGCGAGCGCGTGGCCCTCCTCCACCGCTCGTCCAGCAGCGGGTTCCAGGCACGCCCGGACGCTGACGCCGTCGTTGCGGGTCATCACGCAGTCGTGGCAGTGGCCGATGCCGCAGAACACGCCGCGGGGATCGTCGCCGAACCGGGTGCGACGCAGGACCTGCTGGCCGTTCGCCAGCATCGTCGCGGCCACCGTGCTGCCGCCGGGTTCGTCGGGGTCCGTACCGAGAAGGGACGGCGCCGCCGAGCACGACGACAACGACAGCACGAACGGGGTCGGGCCGGGCAGCGAATCGGCCTCCCGGGCATCCGTGTCGGTCAGGCGGCGAGGGTCGGGTTCCGTCAGGCGGCGAGGGTCGGGTTCCGTCAGGCGGCGAGGGTCGAACGCCTCGTCGGTGCGGCCGTCCAGGACGACGTCGGCCAGCAGCTCCGCCGAGCCCATGGCCAGGCCGATCCCGGCGCCCTCGTGGCCCGAGCAGTGGAACAGCCCCGCGACCCGGGCGTCCGGGCCGATCAACGGCAGGTGGTCGGGGGTGGCCGGCCGGAAGCCCTGGTAGGTCCGGATGATCCGCGCGCGACCCAACGACGGGAACAGCGCGGCGGCGTTGCGGCTGAGCTCGCCGACCAGGTCCCAACGCTGCTGGGTGTCCCAGCCGACCGCCTCCCGGGTCGAGCCGATCAGCACCGTCCCCGAGGGGGTCGACTCGATCACCGGGGCGACCTGCGCGGCCCCGTCGTCGCTGGCGACCGCCTCGACGTAGCGCCCGTCGTAGACCTTGTGCCGCACCGTCCCGGCGGGCAGCGGCTCGGTGACCAGCAGCAGGCCCCGCCGGGGGAACACGGGGGCGACCCCGCCCAGCCGGGTCGCCAGCTCGCCCGACCACGGCCCGGCTGCCAGCACCACGGCGTCGGCGTCGATGCGGGTCCCGTCGGCCAGCTCGACCGCCGGTCCGGCCGTCAGCCGTGACAGGCCGACCACCGACGTGCCGACCCGCTCGACCACCCCGAGGTCCAGCGCCGCACGACGCAGCGCCCGGACCGCATGGATCGGCATGACCTGGGCGTCCTGCGGAAAGCTGATCCCACCCACGAGCGACGGGGCCGTCAGCGGCTCCATGGCCCGCAGCGCGTCCCGGTCCAGCACCGCCGACTCGATGCCCAACGCCTTCTGCCGGTCGGCCTGCGCGGCCAGGAGGTCCAGCTGGGCCGGGCTGCTGGCGGTGATGATGCCGCCCTTCGGCTCGAACTCGAACGGCTCGGGCGACGCTTCGGCGAACGCCCTCCACAGCTCGATCGAGCGCAGCGCCAACCGGGCCTCGGCGGGGATCTCCTTGTCGCTGACGAGGATGTTGCCCTCGCCGCGGCTGGACGTCCCCGCCCCGGCGACATGCCGTTCGACGACGGTCACCCGGGCGCCGCGCAGGGCCAGCTCGCGGGCCGCCGCGAGGCCGACGATGCCGGCCCCGATGACCACGACGTGGGTGGTCATCGGGCTACTGCGCCCATTCGGGGAGCGCCTCGTCGGCGAAGGACTGGAACGTCACCGGCCGGCGGAACCGGTCGATCGCCGCCAGCCCGACGCTGGTGTGCAGCGGGGCCGTCGTCGCCGGGTACGGGCCGCCGTGGTGCTGGCCGGGGCTCACGCGGACACCGGTGGGGTACCCGTTGGCGATGACCCGGCCGACCTTGCGGGCCAGCCGGTCGGCCATGCTGCGCGCCCAGGACGACTCCTCCGGGGTGAAGTGCAGCGAGGCGGTCAGGGCCGGCTCGAGGGCGTCGACGATCTCGTCCAGCTCGTCGTCGCCGGCGAGGACGACCAGCGTCGCCGGACCGAAGACCTCGTCGTGCAGCACCGGCTCGTCGACGAACGTGGTGGCGTCGGTGGACAGCAGCGCCGCGGGGCAGCCGCCGTCGGTGTCGGGGGCGCGGACGACCTCGACCCCGTCGACCGCCGCGGCACGGTCCAGCCCCTCGGTGAAGCCGCCGACGATCCCGCCGTGCAGCAGCGGGTGGCCGGGCGCGCGGTCGGCCAGCGCCGTCCGCAGCCCGGCGAGGACCGACCGGCCGTTGTCGTCGTCGGGCAGGACGACCAGCCCGGGCTTGGTGCAGAACTGCCCCTCACCCAGCAGGTAGCTGCCGGTGATCCCCTCGACCATGCCCTGCACGTCGGCGGCCGCCCCGGCGGAGACGACCAGCGGGTTCAGCGATCCCATCTCGGCGTAGACGGGGATCGGCCGGGGACGGGTGGCGGCCAGGTCGAACAGGGCACGGCCACCACGCAGGCTGCCGGTGAACGCGACGGCGTCGACACCGGGGTGGGTGACCAGCGCCTGACCGACCTCGTACCCCTCCTCGTGCAGCACCGAGATCATCCCGTCGGCCAGGCCCGCGGACCGCAGGCCCTCGGCCAGCAGCCGGCCGCACAGCTCGGCGGTGGCGGGCTGGGCCGGGTGGGCCTTGGCGACGACCGGGCAGCCGGCGCCGAGCGCTGCAGCGGTGTCGGTCCCGGCGACCCCGAAGGCCAGCGGGAAGTTGGAGGCGGCGAACACCGCGACGACGCCGAGCGGCACGGTCGTGCGGTGCAGCGCCGGGGCCGCCGGACCGTCCCCGGCGGGGTCGACCACCACGTCGCGACGGCTGCCCGTGCGAGCTTCGGTCGCCATCATGCGCAGCTGCCCGACGGTGCGGCCCAGCTCGCCGCGCAGGCGGGTCTCGCCCAGCGCGGTCTCGGCGTCGGCGGTGGCGACGACCTCGTCGGCTGCGGCCTCGAACGCGTCGGCGGCAGCCTCGAGTCCCTCGGCGATTGCCGCCATGTCGATCGGGTCCGACAGCGCCTCGACGGCCGCGGTGACGGCGTCGTCCAGCTGCTCGAAGCCGACCGTGGTGTAGGCGGGCTGCAGCGCCTCACCCGTGCGGGGGTCGGTGGCGGTGAACGGCTCGCCGTCGCCGGCGACGGGCTGGCCGGCGATCACCGACCGGCCGGTGGGCTGGATGGGGGTGGTGGACATGACAGGTCTCCTGAGGGGAGGGGACTCGCGGGAGGATGGGCCGAGGGAGGGGCGGGCTGGCGGTCAGCCGAGCAGGAAGCCCTCCGACCACGGGTCGGTGGGGTCCAGCATCAGCTGGTTCAGGCCGGTGACCCACGCCCGCCCGGTGATCGATGGGACGACCGCCGGCAGGTCCCCGACCGTAGTGGTCTCCAGCAGCCGTCCCGTGAACCGCGAGTCGATGATGGAGGTGTGCTCGAACGGGGTGTCCAGCGCCAGGTCGCCGCGGGCGTGCATCGACGCCATCCGCGCCGAGGTGCCGGTGCCGCAGGGCGAACGGTCGAGGTACCCCGGGTCGATGACGACGGCACCCCGCCCGTCGACCTCGTCGTCGCCGGGGGCGGTGACCAGGACGTGGTGGGTGCCGGCGATGTCGGGCCGCTCGGGATGCACGATGTCGAGCTGGTCGTTGGCGGCCGCCATCACCCGCATGCCGGCATCCAGCACCGTGGCGGCGTGCTCGGGCCGCAGCGTCACGTCGAGGTCGTCGGCGGACACGAGCACGTAGAAGTTGCCGCCGTAGGCCACGTCGACGGTCAGCTCGCCGATCCCCTCCACCTTCACCACCGCGTCACGCAGCAGCAGGAAGGACGGGACGTTGCGAAGGGTGACCGCCGTGCAGGCGCCGTCGGTGACGGTGGCCTCGGCGACGACCAGCCCGGCGGGGGTGTCCAGCCGCACGGTCGTGGTCGGTTCGGTCACCTCGACCAGGCCGGTCTCCACCGCGGCGGTGACGGCACCGATCGTGCCGTGGCCGCACATCGGCAGGCAGCCGGTGACCTCGATGTAGACCACGCCGAGGTCGGCGTCGGGCCGGGTCGGCGGGCAGAGGATCGCGCCGGACATGGCCTGGTGGCCGCGCGGCTCGAACATCAGCAGCTTGCGCCAGCCGTCCAGCGTCGTGGCGACGTGGTGGCTGCGCTCGGCCATGGTGTCGCCGGGCAGGACACCGAACCCGGAGGTGACCACGCGGGTGGGCATGCCCTCGGTGTGGGTGTCGACGGCGGTGAAGACCTTCTTCGCGCGCATGGTGAGGGGGTCCTAGCCGGCGGCGAGGGCACGACGGGCGTCGGCGCGCACCTGCTGCTCGACGTCGGCCGGCAGGGGCAGGCGGGGCAGGCGCGACGGGCCGCCGTACCGACCTGCCTCCTCCTGGCCCAGCTTGATGGCCTGCACGAAACGGGGTTCGGCGTCCCAGCGGAGGATCGGCAGCATCTCGTCGTAGAGGGCCAGCGCGTCGGCGACCTTGCCGGACTCGGCCAGCTCCAGCAGGCGGACGGACTGCTCGGGGAAGGCGTTGACGAAGCCGCTGATCCAGCCGCGGGTGCCGACGAGCGCGGACTCGACCAGCACGTCGTCGCAGCCGCAGATGACCTGCAGGTCGGGGACGAGGTCGGCCAGGTGGCGCACCCGGCGGACGTCCATGGAGAACTCCTTGAGCCCGACGACGGCGGGCACCGCCTCGACGATCTTCGCCATCAGCGTGGCGACGAGGTCCACGCGGGTCGACCACGGGTTGTTGTAGGCGATGATCGGCACGCCGACCTCGGCCACGTGGGCGTAGTGGGCGACGACCTCCTCGTCGGTGGGGGCGTGGGAGGTCGGGGGCAGCAGCATGACGGCGGGGCAGCCGTGGGCGGCGGCCTGCTCGGTCCACCGGCGGGCCTCCCCGGCGGACTTACCGGCCGCGCCGGGGATGACCCGGTCGGCACCGACGGCGGCGACGGCCGTGTCGACGACCGCGGCCCGCTCCTCGTCGGTGAGGGCTTCGTACTCGCCGAGCGAGCCGTTGACGACGACGCCCTCGCATCCGGACTCCACCAGCCACGCGCAGTGCTCGGCGAAGCGGTCGAGGTCCAGGGTCAGGTCGTCGCGGAAGGGAAGGGTGGTGGCGGGCCAGACCCCGCGGAGCACGTCAGTCATGGTGGGACCGTAGGACACCAACGGGGACCGGCGTACCGACATTCGTCGAATGATTGGCGGTTGGTGACCGACGAAGGTCTGGTCGCATGTGGCAGGGTGGATCCATGGACACCACAGTGGTGCAGGAGATCGTCAACGCCCTCAGCAGGGATGTCGGTCGCCCGGTGGTGCTCGAGGACAGCGACCAGCAGCCGATCGTCCACAGCCCGCACTACGGGCAGACCGACCGCATGCGGCGCGACACGATCATGCACCAGTCCACCAGCGCGCAGACAGTGGAGTACTTCCGGCGGTACGACCTGGCGTCGCGCACCGATCCGTTCGTGGTCCCCGGCAACGATCGTGGGGTCCTGCCGCGGCTGTGTGTGCCGCTGCGGTACGACGAGAAGTTGCTGGGCTTCGTGTGGGTGCTGCTGCCCGAGGGCGAGATCGACGACGGGCAGCGGGCAGCGGTCGAGCGGGCCAGCGAGTCGTTGGCGGAGACGCTCTGGCTGGACCGCCTGTCGCGGCTGCGCGAGGGCCGCATCATCGAGGACCTGCTCAACGACGATCACGACCGTCGCCTGCGTGGACTGGTGGCCGTCGAGGCCAAGCACGCCTTCGACGCCCCTGCCAGGTCCCAGGTCCTGGTCGCGGCCGGACCCGGCTGGGCTGTCCGCGCCGCCAGGCGTGCCTTCCTCATGCAGCGATGGGTGGCCGACCCGGCGTCCCAGCTGCGGTTGGTCGACGTCGACGAGGGCGTGGCCGTCGTGGCCACCCGACCGGCGACGGGCGGGTCAGCCGGTGGACTCGACCTCGAGGCGCTCGAACGCTCGATGGGCCAGGTGAATCTCGTCACCGACGACATGCCGGTCGTGCTCGGCGTCGGGCCGGCGGTGGCGTCGCCCAGCGCCCTGCCGCGATCGCACCGACGGGCCCGCCAAGCGGCCACCGTCGCCCTGCGCGTGGGGTCCAGCGCCCGTCGGGTGTCCAGCTGGGAGGGGCTGGGCGTGTACCGCTTGCTGATCCAGCTGCCCCGTGAGGCCCTGGCCGACGGCGTCGACCCACGGCTCGTCGGCCTGGTGCAGGATGCGCCGGAGGTCGCCACGACGCTGGAGGTGTACCTCGACGGTGGCGGTGCGGTCGCCGCCGCGGCCACCGCGCTGCACATCCACCGGACGACGCTGTACTACCGGTTGGAAAAGGTCTCGGAGGTCGGGTTCGACCTGCGCGAGGGCGAGGACCGGATGACCATCCAGGTCGGCTTCGCCGCGCTGCGGCTGCTCGGACGCTGGCCCGCCTGAGCGGCCCCTCGACCCGCTCGCGCACGTGTGCCCGTGTCCGGCGGTGCGGTCGCGATGCCACGCAGGTGGCCCTCCGACGATCGTCGGAATACGAACAACTGATGTTCGACCGATGTCGCTGGAGTGGCGTTCCGGCTGCCGATTAGCGTCGGTCATCCACCCCCGAATGACCCGCGGCCCCACCGGTCCGGCGCACCTGTGAGGAAGGGATGTCCATGGCAGACACGACACGGCTGGCGATCGACGTGGGGGGCACGTTCACCGACGTCGTTCGCTTGACACCCGATACCGGCGAGCTTCGGTTCGAGAAGGTCCCGACGACTCCCGAGGAGCCGACGAGGGGGGTCATGAACGCGTTCGACCGGGCTGACGCAGACCCGCGCGACGTGGTCATGTTCAACCACGGCACCACCCTGGGCCTCAACGCCCTGCTCACCCGAACCGGGGCCAGGATCGCGGTCGTCGGCACCCGGGGGTTCCGGGACGTCTACCTGCTGGGGCGGACCGACCGGCGGACCAACTACGACATCACCTACCGCAAGCCCAAGGGGCTCCTCGAGCGCTACGACACCTTCGAGGTGGCCGAACGAAGCCGCTTCGACGGCACGGTCCACCTACCACTGGACACCGATGACGCAGCTCGTGTTGCGCGCAGCCTCGCCGAGCGCGGATACGACGCCGTCGCGGTCGCGTTCCTCCATGCCTACGCCAATCCGGCCCACGAGCTGGAGATGAAGCGGATCATCAACGAGATCGCGCCGGACGTCGAGGTGACGCTGTCCCACGAGCTCTCGCGGGAGTACCGGGAGTACGAGCGCACCAGCACCGCCGTGCTGGACGCCTACATCAAGCCGATCGTCCGTCGGTACCTCCAGCAGCTCGAGCAGGAGCTTGCCGACGAGGACTTCGACGGCCGCTTCTTGGTCACCCGCTCGGGTGGCGGTGCGATGACCGCCTCGTCCGCCCGCGAGCAGCCGGTCAACCTGATCCTGTCCGGACCCGCCGGTGGCGTGATCGGTGCAGCCGCGTTCGCCCACCGCCTCGGTCAACCGAACCTGATCACCATCGACATGGGGGGCACCTCCCTCGACGCGTCGCTGGTCGTGGATGGCGAACCGGTCCGCTACCAAGGGGCCGAGTTCGAGGAAATGCCCATCAACACCCCGTCGCTGTACATCCACACCATCGGTGCCGGAGGCGGCTCGATCGGGTGGCTGGACGACGCGGGTGCGCTCCAGGTCGGGCCGCAGAGCGCCGGTGCCATGCCGGGACCGGCCTCCTACGGCCGCGGAGGCACCGCGCCAACCTTCACCGACGCGGCCCTGGAGCTCGGCTACCTCGGTGGGGACACCCCACTGGGCGGCACCCTCCAGCTCGACGGCGACCTCGCAGCGGACGCGCTGGCCCCCATCGCTGCGGCGCTCGACCTGTCCGTACCCGCCCTCGCTCGTGGCATGGTCCAGATCTCGGTCACCAAGATCATGGGGGCCGTCAGGGCCATCACCGTCGAGCTGGGACGGGATCCCAAGGACTTCGCCCTCCTTGCCTTCGGTGGCGGCGGCGGGCTCGTCGCCGTCGACGTGGCCCGGGAGCTGCAGATCCCGACCGTCGTCGTCCCGCCCGGTCAGGGGGCCTTCTCGGCCCTCGGCATGCTCATGGCCGACGTCCAGCACGACTTCGCGCGGACCTCGGTCACCCCACTGGAGGGCGTCGAGCTGCAGGTCCTCGAGCAGGCCTTCGACGACATGGAGACCGACGCGGTCGCCGTCCTCGGTGAGGAAGGCTTCGGTCCGGACCACCGCGACCTGATCCGCACCGTGGACGTCCGCTACGCCGGTCAGGAGCACAGCGTCACGGTCGGCTATCCCGCTACGGGGCTGGATCCGGTCGCGGTGATCGAGGAGGAGTTCGCCGAGCTGCACGAGCGCCAGTACGGCCACACCATGCAGGACCCCGTCGAGCTGACGACCCTGCGGGTCAGGGCTGTCGGCATCGTGGACAAGCCCGAGCTCCCGAAGATGGCCAGCCGTGCCGACGACGGACCTGCGTCGCTGGGCACGAGAGCGGTGTACGTCGACGCCGACAACCCGGCTGTTCCCTACGCCCTGTACGCCCGTGAGTCCCTGCTGGCGGGCGACACCGTCGAGGGACCTGCCGTCGTGACCGAACACACGGCCACGACCGTCCTGCACATCGGCGACAGCCTGCGGGTGGGGGACTACGGCGAGCTGGTCATCGCTGTGTCCTCCACCCCCCTCCACAGCACCGAGGAGACCACGTCATGACCGACGCCATCACGACCGAGATCATCCGCCACGGCCTGTTGGCCAACGCCCAGGAGATGGCGCGGAACCTGTGCCGCACCGCCTACAACACCGTGGTCTACGAGATCCACGACTACGGCATCGGGATCCACGACGCCAACGGCGATGTCGTTGCCGACGCCCCGGGCATCGCCGTCTTCACGCGAGGCAACGACCACGGGATCAAGAACGCCGTGGAGTTCCTGGGCCGCGAGAACCTCCACCCCGGCGACGTGGTGATGCTCAACTACCCGTACTGGTCCTCGGCGCACACGCTGGACCCCCTGGTGTTCGCGCCCATCCACCACGAGGGCGAACTGATCGGCTTCGCCTCGTGCCGGGTCCACGTGCTGGACCTGAAGCAGAAGGACGCCGGCTACGTCCTGGACTCCACGGACATGTACCAGGAAGGCATCTTCTTCCCGGCGACGAAGCTGTACCACCGCGGGGTCCAGAACGACGATGTGTTCAATCTCATCCGCTTCAACAGCCGGATGCCGGAACGGACGATCGGGGACATCCAGGCACAGGTCTCGGCATGTGTCACCGGCGTCCGACGGACGCAGGACCTCGCCGCCAAGTACGGCCGCGAGACCCTCGCCGACGCCATGGAGGCCATCAACGACCACGGGGAGCGCCTTGCCCGCCTGGCGCTGGCCAAGCTGCCCAAGGGGACGTGGAGGGCCCACGACTTCGTCGATACCGACGGCGTCGTCCTCGACCGCATGGTCAAGCTCGATGTCGAGGTCACCATCACCGACGACGAGATGATCATCGACTGGACCAACAGCGACACCGACGTCAAGGGCCCCATCAACATGCCGCTGGGTGGCACCGAAGCGTTCTGCAGCCTGATCTTCAAGTCGCTGACGACCCCCGACACGTCCGTCGTGGCCGGCAATTTCCGCCCGATGCGGATCATCACGACCCCCGGGTCCGTCGTCCACGCCGTCCCGCCGATGCCGACGTTCACCCTGTGGACCGGACTGCTCGGCGGCGAGGTCATCCTCAAGGCCCTCGCCCAGGGCATGCCCGACCTGGTGCCAGCCTGCTCCGGCGGCGACGTGTGCTCGATGATGGGCCTGGGGGTGAACCCACGCAACGGCGAGGCCTGGCTGGAGGCGACCAACGAGGCTGTCGGTTTCGGTGGGCATGCCGGCGGCGATGGCGAGGACGGGATCATGCACCTCACCGAACCGGGGTGCCGGAACAATCCGGTGGAGGTCCTGGAGACCAAGTCCCCGATGTTCATCGAGTCATACGGCTACCGCCCCGACACCGGTGGCGCCGGCCAGCACCGCGGCGGCGTGGGGGTCGGGCGGGCCTACCGCTTCACGGCCCCCTCAACCGGAATCGCCATCGTCTACAAGACCCGGACCAAGCCGTGGGCCATCGGCGAGGGACTCGAGGGCGACAACAACCACATAGTCCTCAACCCCGGCACCGACCGGGAGGTCGTGAAGGGCGGCAGCTACAACGCCCTCGACCCCGGGGACGTGCTGGTCAACAACACCGGCGGCGGGGGCGGCTGGGGCAACCCGAAGGACCGTGACCCGGCGGCAGTCGCCACCGACGTGCGAAATGGCTTCGTCTCCGCCGACGCTGCCCGCCGTGACTACGCGGTGGCCGTCGACCCCGACACCTTCGTCGTCGATGACGACGAGACCCGGCGACTGCGGTCCCACGCGTGACCCGGCATCCATCCATCCAGACCCCGACAGAAGGAACCCCGATGCGTCAGCCCACCCACCGTCCACGTCTCCTGCTGGCCGCCCTGATGCTGCTGGCCGTCGTCGCCGCCGCCTGCACGACGGACCCGGTCGAGGACACGGCCACAACGACCGACGACACCGCCACGTCGACCGACACGGCACCCGATGACACGGCAATCGACGACGCCGATGCCGGTGCGGACAGCACCGAGGAGGACGCTGCCGCCGGTGAGGGCGAGGACCTCGCCATCGCCTTCTTCGCCTCCTCCAGCCAGAACGGCTACAACCAGGCCACCTACGAGGGCATCCAGCAGGCCGCCGAGGAAGCCGGCGGCGTAACCACGGAGATCTTCGACGGCGAGTTCAGCGCCGACGTCCAGTTCAACCAGATCGAGGACGTCGTCGCCTCCGGCCGCTTCGACGGCTTCGTCGTGGTCCCCAACGACACCGTCGGCATCGCCTCCGCCATCGAGGACGCGACCAGCAGCGGCCTGGCCGTCGCCACCGCGTTGTTCCCGATCGGCCCCGACCTCGGCACGATCGAACCGCAGGTGGACGGCATCATCACCGCCGCCGCGCCGGTGGAACCCCAGTCCGAGGAGCTGGCTCAGGGTGTCGTTGACCACTGTGCTGACATCGATCCGTGCCGCGTCGTCATCCTCATCGGACAGCTGCAGTTCCCCTTCGACAACGTCCGCTACGAAGCGATGACCGGCGTGCTCGCCGAGCACGACAACATCGAGGTCGTCGCCACCGGTGAGGGCAACTACGACCGCGATCAGTCCCTGACCGTCATGCAGGACCTGATCCAGGCCAACCCGGAGTTCGAGGTCCTGCTGTCCAACGCCGACCAGCACGTCGCGGGAGCGATGATCGCCCTGGAGGAGGCCGGCTTCGACATCCCCAGCCTGTACATCGCCGGCGGTGGCGCCACGCAGACCGCCATCGAGGGCATCCGTTCGGGCCAGTGGGACGCCACCGCGACCAGCTTCCCCCGCAGCGAGGGCCTGCTGGCCGCCGAGAACCTCATCGCGTCGCTTCGCGGTGAGGACTTCGAGCAGGTCATCAACATGAACACCGCTGGGTCCATCCCCGCAGCGGTCATCACTGCCGAGACCCTCGAGGAGTACCCGGACTTCGAGGCCGAGTGGGACGGCTGATCGACATGGGGACCCTCGACGCCGGTGACGGTGCCGCGATGGCCACCTCCTCCCGGGAGGGGGTGGCCCGGGGAGCGCGTGTCGAGCTTCGGGCGGTGCACAAGCGCTTCGGCGCCACCCAGGCGCTCGCCGACATCGACCTCGAGGTCGAGCCGGGCACGATCCACGCGCTCGTCGGTGAGAACGGCGCCGGCAAGTCCACCCTCGGCAAGGTTGTCGGCGGCATCCATGCCGTCGACGAGGGCCAGCTACTCCTCGACGGCGAAACGGTCGGCCGCTGGAACGCCCCCACGGCGCTGGAGCACCGGATCGCCACCATCCAGCAGGAGCTGTCGCTCGTCCCGGCCATGTCGGTGGAGCGCAACGTGTTCCTCGGCATGGAACCATCCCGTGCGGGCGCGCTGACCACGGGCATGCGCGAGCGGTACGAGGTGTTGGACGCCACCGTCGGATTCGGCCTGGACCCACGGGTCCCCGTCCGGGACCTGCGGCTGGCGGACCAGCAGAAGGTCGAGATCCTCCGCGCGATCGCGCGGGACGCCCGCCTCGTGGTCATGGACGAGCCAACCTCGTCGTTGACCCAGGACGAAGCCGACCGCCTGCACGAGATCATGGATCGGCTGCGTCGTGAGGGTCGCACCATCATCTACGTCAGCCACTTCCTCGACGAGGTGCTGCGTTGGGCGGACCGCGTCACGATCATGCGCGACGGGCGGATCGTCCGGACCGCCGACACCGCAGAGGAGACCAAGGACTCCTTGGTGGAGGGGATGCTGGGCCAGCCCGTCGAGCTGAGCTTCCCGCAACGGGTGCCGGTGGCTCCCGAGGCACCCGTCGTCCTGGAGGTCGAGGGCCTGTCGGGCGGCATCGTCGAGGGGGTCGACCTGCAGATCCGCAGCGGGGAAGTGCTCGGCCTCGCCGGGCTCGTCGGGAGCGGACGCACCGAGATCGCGCGGCTGCTGTTCGGTGCCGACCCGGCCTCCCGCGGGTCCATCCGGGTCGACGGTGCCCTCGTGGAGCTGCACAACCCTCGTGCCGCCATCGATGCGGGCGTCGTGATGCTGCCGGAGGACCGTCGCGGCCAGGGCCTTGTCATGACGCAGAACGTGCGCGAGAACATCACCCTCCCGCGGCTCGGCCACTTCGCGCGCTTCGGCAGCGTGCGCCGCGGCGGGGAACGGGCCGCCACACGGACGGCCATCGAACGGCTCGGCATCACCCCGGCCCGCGTCAATGGCGAGCTGCAGCACTACAGCGGCGGCAACCAGCAGAAGGCCTTGTTCGCGAAGTGGACGCTGCGGCCCCCGCGTGTGCTGATCCTGGACGAACCGACCCGTGGCATCGACGTCGGTGCCAAGCGCCGCATCTACGACGCCCTCCTGGAGGAGGCTCGCAACGGTGCCGCAGTCCTGCTGATCTCCTCGGAGCTGGAGGAAGTGGTGGAGCTGTCGGCCCGTGTCCACCTGGTCGTCGACGGCCGAATCACTGGCGAGGTGGATCCCGTGACCGCCGACGCCGACGAAATCCTCAAGAAGCTGTTCGGCACGGCTGCCGCCGACCCCCGGACGCCCCCCGATACCGACGTTTCCACGAAAGCGAAGTCGTCATGAGCACCACCGACCCATCAATCGCCATCTCACCCGGAGGGCTGTCGCTGGAGCGGATCGGCCGCTGGCTGCGTCAGTACGGCGTGCTGGTGCTGCTGGTCGTGCTGTTCGTCGCCCTGTCGCTCGGCAGCGACGCGTTCCTGTCCAGCCGGAACCTGCTGAACATCCTCAACCAGAACACCCCGCTGGCCATCATCGCGATGGCCGGCACGCTCGTGATCATCGCCGGCGGCTTCGACCTGTCGACGGGGTCAATGTTCGGCGTCGCCTCGGTGACCGCTGCCTGGGTCGCGGTCAACGTCGATCCGGTGCTCGGCCTGGTCCTGGCACCGCTTGTGGGGCTGGCCCTCGGCACCGTCAACGGGCTGGTCATCACCGGTCTGAAGGTGCACTCGTTCCTGGCCACGATCGCCTCCTCGCTTGTCTACGGAGGACTGGCGATCCTCATCACCGGCGGCTTCCTGATCTCGGTTCCCGACGCGTCGTTCGCCTCGCTCGGACGTGGTCGCATCGGTCCGATCAACGTTGCGGTGATCGTGCTCGTGATCGCGCTGGCGGTGTTCACCTACGTGCTGAACGGCACCACGGTCGGTCGATACGTCTACGCGGTGGGCGGCAACGAGGAGGCCGCGAGCCTGTCGGGCATCCGCACGGGTCGTATCAAGGTCCTGACCTTCGCGCTGTCCGGCCTGGCGTCGGGGGTGGCCGGCGCCATCGCGGTGTCGCGCATCGCCAGCGGGCAGCCCCAGGCTGGTGCCGGCCTGGAGCTGGAGGCGGTGGCCGCGGTGATCCTCGGAGGCACGAGCATCTATGGCGGCGAGGGGGCGGTGTGGCGGTCCGCGGCCGGGGTGATGCTGCTCGCCCTGATCCAGAACGGCTTCAACATCCTCAACGCCAACCCGTTCTACAAGGACCTGACTACCGGACTGGTGATCGTCCTCGCGGTGGCGCTGTCCGCCGGGCGCAAGGGCCGGTGACCGACATCTCGCCGTCGCTGGCCATCCTCGGTGCGCGCGTCCTGGACGTCGACACCGCAACGTTCCACGAGCAGGACGTCCATGTCCGAGACGGTCGCGTGGTGGCCCTCGGCGAGCACGACGGCCCAGACCCCGATGTTGTCGTGGAAGGGCACGG
This sequence comes from Euzebya rosea, assembly GCF_003073135.1. NCBI lineage: Bacteria > Bacillati > Actinomycetota > Nitriliruptoria > Euzebyales > Euzebyaceae > Euzebya > Euzebya rosea. The sequence continues at coordinate 85,426 of NZ_PGDQ01000012.1, read as the reverse complement.
TCGGGTGGTCGTGCCCGGCCTGATCGACGCGCACTTCCACGCCTATGGCATCGGCCTGGACATGCTGGCGATGGAAGCCACGCCGATGAGCTACGTCACCGCCAAGGCCGCACAACGGCTCGGCGGTGCGCTCAGGCGGGGGTTCACCACCGTCCGAGACGTGGCCGGTGGCGACATCGGCCTCCGTCGGGCACTGGACGAGGGGCTGTTCGCTGGTCCGCGGTACCTGTTCACCGGTCCGGCGCTGTCCCAGACCGGCGGGCACGGCGACCCCCGACCCGGCGACCTGGCCATCGACACCTGCTGCCACCGGTTGACAGAGGTCGTCGACGGCGTGGACAACCTGCGGGTCGCGGTGCGGGAACGCTTCCGCACCGGTGCCCACGCCATCAAGGTCATGACCTCCGGTGGGGTGGTGTCGTTGACCGACCCGCTGCGGGTTCCCCAGTACTCCGCGGAAGAGGTCCGGACGGTGTGCGACGAGGCGACCCGGCGCGGTAGCTACGTGGCGGCTCATGCCTACTCACCCGAGGCGATCGCGCATTCCGTGGTGAACGGCGTGCGGTCGATCGAGCACGGCAACCTGCTGGACGCGAAGACCGCCCAGCTGATGGCACAGCATGACGCCATGCTCGTGCCGACGTTGGCTGCCTACGACGCCATGGATCGCCGAGGTGACTCGTTGGGGCTCACCAGCGTGCAGAAGGCCAAGAACCTCGAGGTCCTCCACCACGGCAAGCAGGCCATCGAGATCGCGACCGACGCCGGGGTCCCCGTCGGGTTCGGCAGCGACCTGATGGGCGACCTCGAGGACGACCAGCTGGTCGGACTCCGCTTGCAGGTCGAGGTGCAGGGTGCCCTGGAAGCGCTCCGCTCGGCCACCACGGTCAACGCGTCCCTCCTCGGCCGTCCTGACCTGGGCCGAGTCGCCGTGGGGGCCGTCGCTGACCTCCTGTTGCTCGACGCCGACCCGATCGAGGACCCCTCGGTGCTGTGGGAAGAATCCCGCCGCACCGTCATCAGCGGTGGTCGCTACCTCGCCTCTGTCTGACCCAGCCCCACCCAGGAGTCCACCCGTGATCAGAACAGTCCTTCGCCTCGACGTCCGCCCCGGGCACGCCAACCAGCTGGTCGAGGCGTTCCGCTCCAGGGAGATCCTCGAGACATCCATCGCTCAGGACGGATGCCTGTCCACCGAGATCGCCGTCTCCGAAGACGGTCTGGAGGCCATCGTCACCGCAACATGGGACGACATGGCTGCCTACGGCCGGTGGACATCGCGCAGCGACCGCGGCAGCAGCGCCGAATACCTGAACCCGCATCTCAGCGTGCCACTGGACGCCGCCACGGTTGGCCGGATCTATCGCGTCGCACACCGGCCGGTCCTGTGACCGATCTACTCAGGCCGTCGGCTGGCGAGGTCGCCGATATCGTCCTCGGAAGCATCGGCTCACCCGACCTCGTGGTGCATGCTGTCACCGAACAGGGGCTGGGGTCGATGAGTGGCCGGCTGGCTCGGCTGGCCGCGTTGGACGGTTTCACCGCCGCGCCGGGTTCCTGGTGCAGCACCCTGTCTGCCGACGGGCGGTGCCTCGAGGCACTCGTCGGGCTGGGACCTGTGGAGCGTCTGGACATCGAGCGGCTTCGCACCGTGGCTTCGCAAGTTGCGGCCCGCGGGCCGGCTGGCCTGGCCGTGGACCTCGACATGGCGGCGGTCGCCGGCCCGATCGTAGGGGGATCGTCATCGATCGGTGCCGTGGCCGAAGGCCTGCGGGATGTGTCGGGCCGCAACCGCCGCTACGGCCTCGTGGGCAGCGAGGCCACCGCCCAGCAGGACCTGGATCGAGCCGTCCTCGTGGCCGACGGGGTGGATCTGGCCCGGCGACTGGCGAACGCTCCGCCCAACGTGATCGACCCGCGGACCCTCGCCGATGTGGCTGTCGCCATCGCGTTGCGCGAAGGGCTGGACGTCGAGGTCATCGAACCCGGGCAGCTGGAGGCCGAGTCGATGGGTGGCCTGCTGGCGATCGGAAGGGGGTCGAACGTCGGTCCCCGGATGGTCGGGCTGCATCACCGTCCGTCCGCCGCCACCAGGTTCGTCGCGCTCGTCGGCAAGGGCATCACCTTCGACTCCGGCGGCCTGTCGCTGAAGGACCCCGACGGGATCATGGACATGAAGCTGGACATGGCCGGAGCAGCGGCGGTCCTGGCGGCCATGTCGGTGGTGTCCCGCCTCGACGTCGAGGTCGGCGTGTCCGCCTGGCTGCCGTTGGCGGAGAACATGCCCTCTTCGACCGCAGTCCGAGTCGGCGACGTCGTCACCACGCGCAACGGCACGACCGTGGAGGTCCGCAACACCGACTTCGAGGGACGGGTCGTGATGGCCGACGCGCTCGCTCGAGCCAGTGAGGATCAGCCTGACCTGCTGGTCGACCTTGCCACCCTGACCCATGCCTGCACCCTCGCCCTGGGCGGGGACATCGGCGGGGTCCTCGGAAACGACGCAACAGCGGTCGGTGCACTGGTGGCCGCAGCCGCCCGTGCCGGTGAACCGGTGTGGACGCTGCCGTTGGACCATCGCTACGCCGATCGCCTTGGCTCGGACGTGGCCGACGTGTCCAACCATCCCGGTAATGCCACCGGTCGCGCAATCACCGCAGCGCTGTTCCTCCATCGATTCGTTGGCCCTGACATCCCTTGGGTGCACCTGGACATGGTGGGGCCGGCGTGGCGTACCGGCCCGGGGGGCGGTGCCACGGGGTTCGGCGTGCGCACCCTGCTGGAGCTCCTTCGCCACGCCGAGTCCTGACCGACCGGATGACCGACGCCCCATGCGGACACCACTGCGCGGACACTCACCTGAAGGAGCACACCCCGTGCAGGCTGCCGGCGTGACCCGTCGACGGGAAACTGGTCGCGGCTACCTGCAGGGCGCCTTCCTGTACCAGTTGCCGCCCGCCCAGCCCTCGACGATTGTCGGGTAACTACGACGGACGGCCCGTCTTCCGACACGCGTCAGCCGGGTTCTTCGTCAGGTGGGCAGGCTACGTCCCTGACGGCAACCCCGGATACGGCCAGTGCAGTTGTTTTGATCCTTACGGAATCCTTCGTGACCGGACTCGGTTGGCACGCCCGACCAGTGGACACGACTGCGGAAGACACTTCCGCGAAGGAGCGCTTCGCCATGAAGGCAATGGCACAGACCGAATACGGCGACCCCGAGGTCCTGACCTGGACCGAGCTCGACGACCCCACCCCCGGCCCCGACACCGTCGTGATCGACGTGAAGGCCGCCGGCGTGAACCCGGTCGACTGGAAGCTGGTGGCGGGCTACCTGCAGGGCGCCTTCCCGCACTACCTGCCCCTCGTCCCCGGCTGGGACGTCGCCGGCGTCGTTTCCGCGGTCGGTCCGGCCGTGCAGGAGTACGCCGTGGGTGACGAGGTCATCGGCTACGTCCGCCACGACCACATGGCTGCCAACGGCGCCTACGCCGAGAGGATCTCCGCCCACCCGCGCCACCTCGCCCCCAAGCCGACCAGCGTCGACATGGCCGCGGCGTCCGCGCTGCCGCTTGCCGGGCTGACCGCGCTGCAGTCCCTCCGCCTTGCCGGCGTCGGCGAGGGTGACACCGTCCTGGTCCACGCGGCTGCCGGTGGCGTTGGTTCGTTCGCCGTGCAGATCGCCGTCGACCTCGGCGCCACCGTCATCGGGACGGCCTCGGAGTCCAACCACGAGTACCTCCGCTCGCTCGGCGCCATCCCCGTGGCCTACGGCGACGGCCTGGTCGAGCGGGTCCGCGAGATCGCCCCGGACGGCATCACCGCGTCAGTTGACTACGTCGGCACGAGCGAGGCCATCGAGGCGTCGGCGACGCTGATCGCCGACCCGTCGCGCAGCGTCTCCAACGTCGACCCGACGGCCATCACCGAGGCCGGTGGGCGCTACGGCTTCGTGCGACCGCAGGCCGACGACCTTGCCCACCTGTCGATGCTGGTCGACAAGGGCGTGCTGGCCGTCGAGGTGCAGCAGACGTTCCCGCTGGCCGACGCCGCCAAGGCCCTGCGGACCAACATGGACGGCCACGTTCGCGGCAAGCTCGTCCTCACCGTCGACTAGCCCGTCCCCCTCCCCGCCCGCCCAGCCCTCGACGCGTGTCGGGCAACTGCGGCGGGCGGCCCCGTTCCCGACACGCGTCATCGGGGGTGCACGGCGCTGGCGTCACGACCTTGCCGAGGCGGTCGCCGGGGCCGCCCGAGGGGAGGTCCCGTGCCGTCCGGCCAGCTGCGGGTGGACGACCGCGAAGACCACGAGCGCCGCGCCGAGCAGCTGTACCGCGGTCAGCGTCTGGTCGAGCACGACCCAGCCGAGCAGCGTCGCCACGATCGGGCTGAGCAGTCCGAGGAACGTCAACGAGCTGACCGGAAGCCGCTCGATGCCGCGAAACCACAACGCGTAGGCGGCGCCGGTTCCGATCAGCGTCAGCCACGCCGTTGCCGCGAGGTTCACTACGGAGTACGCCGGCGGGGTCCCCTCGACGACCAGCGCGAGGGGGAGCAGGACCAGCCCGCCGGTCGTCAGCTGCCAGCCCGTCACCGCCAGCAGCCCGACCGGTCGGCCCCACCGCTTCGTGAGGACCACGCCGACCGCCATGGAGAGGGTCCCTCCCAGCGCGGCGAGGACGCCGATCGGGTCGAGCGCAGCCTCCGGCCCGAGGACCAGCAGCGCGACTCCCGTCACTCCGGCGACACCGGCGACAGCGGTCCGACGACGGAACCTCTCACCGAGCAGCACCGCGGCCAGCCCGGCCACGACCACCGGTTGGATCGCTCCGGCGGTTGCCGCCACGCCGCCGGGCAGGCGGTAGGCCGCGACGAACAGGAGCGCGAAGAACGCGCCGATGTTCAGCGTGCCGAGGACGACTGCGCGCCACCACCACGAGCCCGACGGCAGGGTTCGGGTCCACGCGAGCAGCAGCAGGCCGGCAGGCAGCGCTCGCAGCGCGGCCACGAGCAACGGTCGGCCCGGTGGCAGCAGCTCGGTCGTGACCAGGTACGTACTGCCCCACCCGATGGGTGCGAGCGCGGCCGCCAGGACGGTGCCGCGAGGGGGAGAGGTCGGCATCACGCACCGACCAGCACGTCGTCGGGGACCGATGCCCGCAGCTGGGACAGGATCCCGGCGACTCGATCGGGGACATCGGCCACGACCTCCCTCGCGCCATCGGCGATCGCCCCCGCGAGCCGGCGGACGTGGCCGGTGGAGCTGCAGTGGTCGACGATGCGGGCGTTCACAGGAGTTTCTCTCGAAGAAGTAGCTTCCAAGCAAGAGACATGAACTCGTCGCGATGCGGCTACATTCCTTCCTGGGAAGGAAATTCTCGACGACGACTCGATCGGAGGGGAGAACACGGATGCACGACGACGCCCGCGACGCGCTGGACGTCATCCGGGAACACCTTGCCGAGACGCACCCCGACCTGGACACCTCAGGACTGGCGGTGACCGGTCGGCTGCTCCGGGCGGCCAACCGGATCGAGGCCGCCAGGACCGAACGGCTGCGCGACCACGACCTGACCGTCGCGGACTTCGACGTGCTCGCGACCCTGCGTCGCCGTCAGGGACGAACCGGGATCAACCCCTCGACCCTGCAGGGCTCCGTGATGATCTCCTCGGGCGGCATGACCAAGCGCCTCGACCGGCTGGAGTCCGCCGGGTTGCTGCGTCGCAAGCCCGATCCGGACGACCGCCGCGGCGTCATCGTCCAGCTCACGAGAACCGGCCGGCGGCGGATCGACGCCGCCCTCGTGTCCCTCCTCGAACAGGAACGCGACGACGTCGTGGCTGCGCTGCCGAGCGCGGAGGACCGGGACGTGCTCGCGGCGCTGCTCCGCCCGGTGCTTCGCCATCTGGAAGGGGAGGAGTGACGTGCCGCACATCGAACGGATCGACCTGGACGCCGCGGGCAGCGTGGGCATCGCCATCGACGCCGACGGGGTCCTGCTGCAGGACGTGTCGCCCGCGCCCGGCTGGACGGTCCGGACACAGGCGCCCAAGCCGACGTTCCTGCGCCGCCGTGTCCGCCCCGACCGATACGCGCTGGTCGTCCTCGAACGGACCGGGCCGAACGGGGCGGAGGAACGCGAGATGGAGGTCGGGCGGCTCGACGACGGCTCGTGGGAGCTGGCCGTCCGCCGGCAGGGTCCGTGCCCGCCCAGCGGGCTGATCACCACCCCCGGCGGCTCGGTCACCGCGCCGCCGACCCCGCCGCCCGCCGGAGCTTCCTCAGCTCCCGTGGTGAGCGTCGAGCCTGCCGACGGCTGGGTCGTCCGAAGCCGGGAGGAGGGGCCGGACGACGTCGTCGTGGTCTTCGCCAGCGGGGTCGAGGAGTGGGAGGTCGTCGTCCTGCTCGACGAGGAGGGCCCCTCCGTCGTCGACATCGACCACCGCCGTCAGCTCGGCCACCTCACCTGAGGCGTGTCGCCGAGCGACGTCATGTGGCCGGTTCGACGACACACCTCTGGCCGGTTCGACGACACACCTCGGAGGTCAGCTGTCGATGACGGCGGTGATGGCGTCGGCGACGGGGGTCTCGCCGCTGACGACCTCGACGATGTGGCCGGCCATCGCGGGGGTGGCAAGGACGGCGGCCAGGACGCCGGCGACGTCGGCGCGGGGGATCTCGCCGCGGTCGACGTGGCGGTCCATGGCGACGACACCCTTGGCGTCGTCGTCGGTCAGGCCGCCGGGTCGGACGATCGTCCAGCTCAGGTCGCTGTCCATCAGCGCCTGATCGGCCTCGGCCTTTGCCCGTAGGTACTGGGCGAAGACCTCGTCACCCTCGGGCGGGTCGTCAGTGCCCATGGAGGAGACCATCACGTAGCGGTTCACGTCGGCGATGCCGCAGGCCTCGATGAGCTTGACGGCGCCGTCGCGGTCGACGGTCCACTTCCGCTCCGCGCCGCTGCCCGGGCCCGAACCGGCAGCGAACACCACGGCGTCGGAGCCGGCGATCGCGCCTGCCAGCGTCTCTGCGGTGTCGTTCTCGAGGTCGACGACGGCCATCCTCGCGCCGGCCTTCGCGAGGTCTTCCTGGTGGTCGGGGTTGCGGACCACCCCGGTGACCTCGTTGTCGTCGTGTGCGGTCAGGATGCGGGTCAGGTGCATGGCCACGGTGCCGTGGCCACCGATGATGGAGATGTGGGACATGCCAGAGGGCTTACCCGAGGGGAGGGGAGGACAACCGGCCGGTGCCCGACGCGGCACGAGCGCACTGAACTTCGTTCGCTCAGCCCCACCCGGCGGCCGCCATCGTGGTTACGATGCTCGCAAGGACGTCACTGACCACCCCGGCTCGCCCGGTTGGCCGGTCCGGCGGGACCGGCCGGCCAGCGGCGAGTCAGCCGCAGTCGGCCGGTGACTGGCGCTCGTCCTCGGGCACACGTGGCAACGGCTCGGGCTCGGGTGCCTCGTCGGCGGTGGAGAACCCGATCCGCCGGTGGGTGGCGTCGCAGTACGGCTTGTTCTCGCTGGCCCCGCAGCGGCACAGGGTGACCCGGCTCGACCGTCGCACGACCGTGCCGTCGGGCTGGACGATCTCGACCTCGCCGCGGATCATCAGCGGCCCGTTGGGGACGAGCATCACGCTCGGCTGGTCGGGCAACGCTTCGGCAGGGTCGGCCTGTCCGACTCGCCTGACGGTCAGCGCGCCCGTCGGACACGTCGCGACGGCCGCGATGACCTCGTCGGCCGACACCGCGTCCGGCACGATCCACGGGCGCCGGTTGACGTCGAACACCTCGGGGGCGGCCTTCAGGCAGCGGGCGGTGTGGATGCAGAGGGAGGCGTCCCAGCCCACCTCGATCTCGTCGGTGGCGTAGGTCCGTCGCGTCATGGTCGGATGCTACGCCCGTCGCCCGTCCTGCTGTCGGCGTGGGCGGCGGATCCGGGGCCGGGCCGTCGGTGGCCGTCAGCGCGACGCACCGCGGTGTGTCGGCCAACGGCGATGGGTGGCCGGTTCGGCGACACGGTGTGGGTGGGGCGTGGGTCGGGCCGGGTCGGTGTGTCGGCCAACGGCGTCGGGTGGCCGGTTCGGCGACACAGTGCGGGGGCGGGGCCGCCGGCGGGCCAGTCGGTGTCAACTGCCTTACGGCACCGGGCGGGCAGGGGGACGAGGGATAGGCTCGGCGTCCAGAGGGATCGGAGCGGCGATGAACTGCGACGGGTGCCAGCGGCCGATGGCCGAGGGGGCGACCACGTGCGCGTCCTGCGGCCACGACCACCGGACGCCCGCTCGAGCTCGCGAGACGATCGTGTTCCGCCCCGACCAGCTCGGACTGCCCGGTCAGCTGCCGCCCGGACTACCCGACGCGCAGCCCGTGCCCCAGCTCCCTCCTCCTCCCCCTGGCCGAACGAGGGGCTGGGCATGGGGGCTGTTGGCGGTCGGCTTGGTCGCGGCCCTCGGCGTCGTCGGTGCGCTGCTGCTCCTGCGGGCCGACACCGACCCGGACGTGGCGGTCGGGGCCGCCACGGCGACATCCCCCATCACGGCCACCCCGCCGGGGTCGCCGGCACCCGACGCGACCGCCACACAGGCCGAGGCCGCCACGGGGGCGGCGACGACCGAGCCGACGGCGGCCGAACCAGGGTCGACCGAACCGAGCCCGACCGAACCAGGGCCGACCGAGCTCGCATCGTCCGAGCCGGCGTCAGCGGACGCGGCCACCCCAGTCGACCAGCCAGCGTTCGTCCCCCGGGAGGAGGGGTTCCTGCTGTTCGACAGCGGCGACCGGGAACGCCTGCCCGCCCCCGTCGGCAGCACTCCGACGCCGGCATGGACGGCCGCGCTCCCCGGCGAGGTCGTCGGCGTCGACGGCGACGAGGACCTCCTCGTCGTCACGGTCTCCACGGACGCGGGTGATCGGCTGGAGGCCCTCGACGTCACCACGGGCGAACCCCGGTGGTCCAGCCCGCTCGTCGGTGACGGCACCACCCCCGTCGCCACGTCCGTCGTGATCGCCGAGGCAGTTGTCGTCATCCTGCGGACCGAGGACGCCGACGCGCTGGTCGTCGGGCTGGACCGCGAGACCGGCAAGGAGGTGTGGTCGACCACGACCACCGACGACGGTGACCTGTTCCCCGTCGTGCTGGCCGACGGCAGGGTCCTGATCAGCGACGTCGGCCGGATCGACCACCTCGACCCGCAGACCGGCGAGCTGACCACCCTCCTCAGCGGTGAGCTCCTCCGCCTGGGCCCCGACGCGATCGCGGCGTTCACCGATGGCACGGTCCGCATGGTCGACCTCGACGACGGGACCCCCCGCTACGACCTGTTCGTCGGCCCGATCGGTGACGACGGCGACTTCGCCTTCACCGACGACCGGGTCGTGGTCTTCGACGGCGAGACCGTCTGGTCGATCTCCACCACGGGGCAGCGTGAGTGGGACTTCAACCCGACGGACCCCGCACCCCGCCTCCGTCGAATGGTCCTGCTCCCCGACGACCTGCTGCTGGCCAGCTTCGACGGCGTCGACGGCACGGTCGCGCTGGACATCGCCACCGGCGAGGAGCGCTGGCGAAGCCCCGTGCCGGTGGACCTGACCGGGACGTTCGACGGGGCGCTGCGCGGCATCGGTGGCGACACGGACATCCAGCTGGTCGACCTGCTGGACGGGAGCGACGTCACCTCGCTCCCCGACAGCGGCGGCGCGGGCAGCCCCTACGCCAACGGCCTGTACTACGCCCTCACCGACGACGGTCTCACCGCGAACCGGCTCGTCGACGGGCAGCCGCTGTGGTCCGTCGAGGCCGATGACCTCGAGGATCGCCACGCCATCCCCGGCGCGATCGTCGTCACCGACACCGGCGACGCCGTCACGCTCCTGCGCTGAAACCCGCCCGGGGTCCCAGCGATTCAGGAGGCCAAGCGGTCGCCGAACCGAGCCGAGGGGTCGGCGTCGTCGATGGGGCGGACGGCCGTGTCGGAGGCGAGGAACGTCTGGCGCAACCGGATCGACCGAGCGACCGCCTCCTCCTCCAGCATCCTTGCCCACGCCCGATCGGAACGGGTCAGCACCGAGGCGCCCGGCCGGGTCAGCAGGACACCGACCGACCACCCGGACCGATCGTCCTCCAGCGTCCAGGCCAGGGTGTCCATCATCGTGGCCACGAGCGGTCGGTTGGGGGCGACGGGGATGTCCTCGATGACGGGGAGGGTCGGCAGCACCCGGTCGTGGCTGTCGAGGATCACCAGCCACAGCCGTCGCGAGCCGAAGCCAAGCTCGCCCATCAGGCGTTGCCAGTGCAGCAGGAGGTCATCGGTCGAGCGGATCGGGGGTGTGCGGTCGGGGGACAGGAGCGGTGGTGGTTGTGCAGTCATGAGTCATATCATCACACGTCAAACCACGCTGGAACCGGTTGTCCACAGCCGAAGAACGCCTCAGTCCTCCAGCAGCGTCGCCACCTGCTCCGGCGGACGACCGATGACGGCCCGACCGTCCTCGGTGACCACGACGGGACGTTCGATGATCGAGGGGTTCGCCGCCATCAGCGACACGATGGCGGCGTCGTCCAGGCCGTCCAGCTCCAGGCCCAGCTTCTTCGCATCTCCCCTGCGGACCAGCTCGCGGGCGGGGATCCCGAGCGCCGCCAGCACCTCGTGGATCCGTGCCTCGTCCGGCGGGTCGTCCAGGTAACGACGCTCGGAGAACGCCACGCCGGCGACCTCCAGCAGGCTGCGTGCCTGCCGTGACTTGCTGCATCTCGGGTTGTGCCAGATCTCCATGGCGTCCATGCAACCGCACCCACCGCCGGCATCCCAACCCGGGGGAACTAGGATCCGCCGCGTGTCGATCATCCCACCCGCCGCCGGAGCTCCGTGGGCCACCCCGCTGGCCGGACGCCTCGAGACCCACCTCCTCACCAGCGACGCCCTTCGGGACAACCCGCTGGGCGACCCGCACGTCAGGCCGCTGGTCGTCTACGTGCCGCCCGGCGCCGACGGCCCGCTGCCGGTGATCTACCAGCTGCAGGGCTTCACCGGACAGGTCGACATGTGGGCCAACCGTGCCCCGTTCCGCCCGACCCACTTCGAGCGGCTCGACGCCCTGTTCGCCGACCCCGCCGTCCCGCGGGCGCTGGTCGTCCACGTGGATGCGTGGACGTCGGTCGGGGGCAGCCAGTTCATCGACTCACCCGGCACCGGCCGGTACGGCACCTATCTGGTGGAGGAGGTCGTCGCGTTCGTCGACGAGGCCCACGACACGATCGCCGACCGGGACCACCGCGCGGTGGCCGGCAAGTCCTCGGGTGGCTACGGGGCCATGGTCACCGCCATGCGCCACCCCGACGTGTTCGGTGCCTTCGCCACCCACGCCGGCGACGCCGGCTTCGAGCTTGCCTACCTGCACGACGAGGCCGCCTCCGCGAGGGCCCTCCGCGACGACTACGACGGGTCGTGGCAGGCGTTCCTCGACGACGTCCGCTCGCGGCCCGCCCTGTCGAAGGGGTCCGACGCGTTCCTGCTGGAGTCCTACGCGATGGCGTGCTGCTACAGCACCGACCCCGACGGCACCGTCCACCATCCGGTGGACCCGGCGACCGGTCTCCTCGACGAGGAGGTGTGGGCCCGCTGGCAGGCGTGGGACCCGGTGCGGATGGCCCCCGAGCACGCCGACGCGCTGCGGTCCATGCGGGCCATCTGGATCGACGCCGGCCGCCGCGACGAGTGGTTCCTCGACCTCGGCGCGCAGGCGTTCGCCGCCGCCTGCAAGGCCGCCGGTGCGACGGTGACCCACTTCGAGCTGTTCGACGCCGGCCACATGGGGGTGGAGTACCGCTACCCGCTGGCGGTCCGCCACCTCGCCGAGGCCATGTCCGGCCCCTCCCCGACCGGGGAGACGTAGGAGACCACGAGGTCCGGCAGGAACCGGCGCCTCGATCCCGAACCTCCGTCAGTACGACCGATCCCGATCGGACAACCTGGAGGAGCCGCCCTGAGGTCGAAGTCCAACCTGCTGCTGATCGTTGCGTTGCTGGGGACCGTTGCCTGGTCCGCTGCCGTCCCCGACTACTCCACCGGGTCCGCGCACGACATCAAGGCCCTCGGCGCCCGCATGATGGCCGACGACGTCTCCGCGGAGGGCCTGGCCGCGCTGGCGCTCGCACCCGCGGGAGAGGCGGTGCCCTGCACCGCCGGGGTGGCCGGCCCGTACGGCTGTGACGACGTCGACCTGCTCGGGCTGGTGCCGCTGGGTCAGCTCGGCGGGGCGCTCGGCAACGACTCGTGGGGCTGGACGTCCGCTGACGGGCGCGAGATCGCGATCATGGGCACCGGCCGCACCACCGCGTTCGTGGACGTCACCGATCCGACCAGCCCGGCGGTGATCGCCCAGCTGCCCAACGCCGGCGGCGACCGCGACGAACCCGACGGGGCCCTCTGGCGTGACGTCAAGGTCAACAACGACCACGCCTACATCGTCAGCGAGCGCGGCGGCGGGCTGCAGATCGTCGACCTCAACGCCCTGGTCGAGCTGCCGGCCGACCCCACGCGGATCATCGCCGCGGACGCCACCTGGACCGGCGGCACCGCCTCCTACGCCCTCGACGGGTTCCACAACCTCGTCATCAACCCCGAGACCGACACGGCGTTCCTGGTCGGCGTGGACTCCCACAACGGCAGGGGCATGTTCATCGTCGACATCAGCGACCCGCTTGCGCCCCGGTTCACCGGCCGGTTCGACCACGGCCTGACCGTCCACGACGCCCAGTGCACGATCTACCGCGGCCCCGACCCCGACTACAACGGCAGCTACGCCCACGGCGACGCCGACGGTGACTCCTCCAACGGCACGCAGGCCGAGCTGTGCTTCACCTTCGACGAGGACGAGATCACCATCGTCGACGTCACCACCAACGACCAGCCGACCATCGTCAACACCATCGACTACACCGCCCGGAACGGCGCGGGGACGCTCGGCACCGACAACGGCGTGACCGGCTTCTACGCCCACCAGGGCTGGCTCAGCCGCAACCACGACTTCCTCATCTGGGGCGACGAGCTCGACGAGCTGAACACCCGCGTCGGCGCCCTCTCCGGCGGCACCACGACCTACTGGGTCGAGCTGACCGACCTCGACGCCAAGAACGCCGACGGCGTCTTCGACGGGGCCGAGGTGACGGCCTACGCCCACGACACCCTCGCCACCGACCACAACCTCTACGTCGTCGACGACCTGATCTTCCAGGCCAACTACACCGCGGGGCTGCGTGTCCTCCGCTACACCGAGGAGGGCCTGCGCAACGGTGAGCTGGAGGAGGTCGGGTACTTCGACGTCGACCCCGGCGTCGACGCGCCGGGCTTCAGCGGGGCGTGGAACGTCTATCCGTTCTTCGATTCCGGCACGCTCGTGGTCTCCACCCTGGACGAGGGACTGTTCACCCTGCGCTTCGAGGGCTGAGCCCGCTTTCCATCCGCGCTGCTCCCGGTCGACCCCGGCCGGGAGTACGCTCGCCTTCGCCGTCCCACCCCGGCGAGGAACGAGGCCCACCGTGGCCGCCAAGGACAAGGGCAGCAGAAGCACCAAGACCGCCGCCGCCAAGTCGCCGAAGGAGAAGAAGCAGGCGAAGCGGGACAAGAAGGCAGAGAAGGCCCGTCCGGGCAAAGTCGTGTGAACAAGGTCGTCTGACACAGGGTCACCCCCAGCGTCCGATGCGTCATTCCCCGACAGGCGGGGTACCAAGGTTGCATGGCCCCGGATCTTCCGAGCGGACAGCTCGGCGACACGAGCGTGATCATCGACCTGGCGTCATCGACGGGCCTGCCCAGCATCGACCCGTTGATGAACGTCGACGAGGCATCGCAGCTGGTCGTGGACTTCCTCACCGAGCACGTCGGACCGTACGGCTGGACCGTCGCCCGCTCCGCTGACGACCGGCGGGTTCGCCTCGAGGTGCGCGACGACGTCGACACCCTGGACGACGAGGCGCTGCGCCAGCACGGGCCGCTGGTGGACCTCCTCGGCACCATGCTGTCGACGGTCCTCGCCAGCGACCTCGCGAGGCTCGAGGAAGCGCGCTTGCGTGGACGTGCCGAGATGGCCGCCGACACCGACCCCATGACCGGCCTGCTCAACCGGCGGGGATGGGCGAGGGCGCTGGAAGCGGAGGAGGGGCGCTACCGCCGGCTGGGCGATCCCGCCGTGGTGATCCTCGTCGACCTCGACCACCTGAAGGAGGTCAACGACGGGCTCGGCCACGTCGCTGGTGACGTCGTCATCCAGAGCGCCGCCCAGGTCATCGAGGACTGCACCCGGCCCTACGACTACGTGGCCCGCCTGGGTGGCGACGAGTTCGCCGTCCTCGCCGTCGACATCACGGAGTCGCAGGCGCAGGACATGGTCGAGCGGATGCGGGCGGCGTTCGTCCGCGTCGATGTCCCCGCGTCGATCGGCCTCGCCCCCTACACCCCCGACGGCGGGTTCACCGCAGCGGTCACGGCCGCCGACCGGGCGATGTACGAGGACAAGCAACGCCGCAGGGCCGCCCTCCGCTGACGAGACCCCTCAGGCAGGCCCCGAATCGAACGGATCCCCGCGCCACCCGGCACGGGGATCCATCGCGTCGAACGTCCGGCGTCAGCCCTGGTCGGACTGCGACACCGGCGCCACGTGGCGACCGGTCTCGGGGTCGACCGGCCAGTCCTCGGGCGTCCAGTCCGTCCGTTCGCCGGCGATCAGGCCCAGGTCGGGCTGGGGGCAGTCGGTCGGCGCCCCGGACGCCGAGGCGTACAGGTGCTCGTCGGGCCGCTGGACCTGGAACGGGTCACGGCCGTCGCCGACCTGGTCGTTGGCCAGCAGCTCGTCGGCCTCGGTGACCTCGCCGTCGCCGTTGACGTCCAGGTACCGGCTCATGACCGTGGCGATGCCCTCGACGTCCAGGGTGGACACGCACTTGTTCATCCCGACCGGGTCGGTGTCGTAGGCCATGATGTCGTTGCTCGGCAGCCCTCCCCAGTCGCCCTCGGCGCCGTCGCCGACGTGGCCGATGGTCAGGCAGTGGCCGACCTCGTGGCTGACCAGGTCGAACAGGGAGAAGAAGTCGCCCATGACGCCGCCCGGCTGGGGGTCGATCGCACCGTTGACGGCGAAGCAGATGTTGCCGCCCGAGCCGCCGCAGTCCTCCACGTAGGTGCCGGAGCGCGACTCGTGGTGGCTGTTGAAGCCGGGAAGGGCCTCCCACGCCTCGTGGTCGAACGGGTTGGCGATGCCGTGGCAGGGGCCCTCACCGTTGTTCGGGAAGCCGAAGACGTCGTTGTTGAAGTCGATCGGGTCGATGCCGATGCCGATGCCGCCCACCGGGTTGGAGGCGATGACGACGATCTCGGGGTCGACCACCGGGTAGGTGGTGAACTCGCCGCCCTCGTCGCCCGTCACGTCGATGACGTCGACGGTGACGTGGAAGTTCATGCCCTGGGCCAGCCAGTCCAGCGCCAGCTGGTTGGCCAGGTAGTCGATGCCGGCCTCCCACATCTCGATGGACTGCCGCATGATCCGCATGTCGCGCTCGGCCGCGGGCGAGGCCGGCACCATGATCAGCACGTCGACCTCGGGCGAGTCCAGCCCGTTCATGTCGGTCCGCATGTGGTGGCAGATCGCCGTGGAGTTCGTGGCCTCCCAGTACTGCGGGTTGGGGCTGCCGTCGGCCAGCTTCGGCGTCATGTCGTCCGCGCAGGGCGTCGGGACGTTGCCGTCACCGAAGTACGGTCCGTAGTCCTGGGAGTCCTGGGCGACGGCGCGACCGGCAGTCAGCATCGTGACGAGCAGCAACGCGAAGGCAAGCATCCGGCTGCTGCGCGGCCAGTGGGTGGTGAACATCGTGGTGGGTGACCTCGTGGAAGTGGGCCCGCGCGAAGCCGACGTCCCGGGAATCTGACGGCGGAGGGCGGGGTTGCCCGCTCTATTGGCCACCGACCCACCCGATTCCTGCCTGACGGCAACAACCGGCGCAGGATCGGTCAGTCGTCCTGCAGTCCCGAGGTGGTCCCTGCGCCCGTGAGCCGGTCGGTCCGGCCACCGGACGCCGAGATGGTCGCGCAGCGTTCGGGGCGGCTCCCTCGGGCCACCGACCCACCTACCATCACAGGACGGTAACCGCCGCCACCGTGATCCGTTTCCAGCCCGCTCAGCTCGACGTCCAGACCGCCGATGAAGACCCGTGGGGGGTCCATGCCCATCGTCAGGAGCGTTTCCCCCGTGATGGCCCCAGAGCTTCCGACCATCAGCACGTTGATGAACTTCGACGAGGCATCGCGGATCGTGGTCGACTTCCTCAAGGCGCACGTCCCGCTGGGCTACTGGGCGGTCACCCGCTTCGACGGCGAACGCCAGCTCTACCTGGAGGTGCGTGACGACGTCTACGGCCTCGAAGCCGGCGAATCCCATCCGTGGGGCGGATCGTTCTGCGTGCGGATGGTGGCCGGTGACGCACCACGCATCGCCGCCGACGTCTCGGCCGAACCGGCCTACGACGGCGTCCCGGTGGCCGACCAGCTCGACATCGGCGCGTACGTCGGCATCCCCATCACCTACGGCGACGGCACGCTGTTCGGCACCCTCTGCGGGCTGGACCCCGACGCCCAGCCCCAGGCGCTCGTCGAGCAGCGGCCGCTACTGGAGCTGCTGACCAACCTCCTGTCCATGATCCTCGCCAGCGACCTCGCGAGGACCGAGGAGGAACGACGCCGCGAACGGGCCGAGATGGCCGCCGACACCGACATCCTGACCGGCCTGCTCAACCGGCGTGGCTGGGAGCGGGCGCTGCACGCCGAGGAGGGTCGGTACCGTCGCTTCGGCGACCCGGCCGTGGTCATCCTGGTCGACCTCGACCACCTGAAGGAGACCAACGACACGATCGGCCACGCGGCTGGTGACGTCCTCATCCAGAGCGCGGCGCAGGTGATCGAGTCGTTGATGCGGCCCTACGACTACGTCGCCCGACTCGGTGGGGACGAGTTCGCGGTCCTTGCCACCGACACCAACATGGCCGACGCCGACGCCATCGTCGAGCGGATCCGCACCGTGTTCCACGACGTCGACGTCGCCGCCTCCATCGGTCACGCGCCCTACACCATCGCCGGTGGGTTCGCCGGCGCCGTCGCAAGAGCCGACCGGGCGATGTACGAGGACAAGCGCCGTCGACGGGCCAGCGACACCTGACCCGAACGGCGACACCCCACCTGATCGGTGACGACCGAGAGGCGCGGACCCGCACGGCGGTAGGCTGCCGTGATCATGCCGAGGTTCGTCGGGCGGGAACGCGAGCTCGAGCTGGCCAGGGAGGGGCTGCGCCACGCCGGCCGTGTCGTGCTGGTCCACGGTCCCGGGGGCATCGGCAAGACACGGCTGCTCCACGAGGCGCTCGACGGGCTCGACGACGACGGCCTGACCCTCCACGGCCGTGCCAACCAGCTGGACGCCGAGCTGGCGTTCGCCCCGATCGTGGACGCCATCACCCACCACCTGGATGGCTGCACACCGGCCGACCAGCACGAGCTGCTGGAGGGGTTGGACGACCTCGGCGAGCTGCTCCCCGGCTACGGCCTGCCGCCACCACCCGTCGATGCGGACGACCGCAGGGACCGGATCCGGCGGACCCGCCGCCTGGACGCGCTGCGTCGCCTGGTCAGCCGGCTCGACGGCACACCGGTCCGGTTGGTCATCGACGACGCCCACTGGGCCGACGACGGCACCCTCGGCGCGCTGGCCCACCTCTCGAGGTCGCTCGGCGACGGTCCCCTGACCATCGCCCTCACCTTCCGCGACGCCGACGCCGGCCCGCTGCTCAGGACCACCCTGACGACCCTGCGCCGCGCGGCCCGGGTGGTCGACCTCGGCCTCGGCCCGGTCGACGAGGACGAGGTCGCCGCGATCCTGGCCGGCCACCTCGACGCCCCGCCCGCCCCCTCCCTCACCTCGCTGGTCCGGGACCGTGCCGCCGGCAACACCCTCGCCATCACCTCCCTCGCCAGGCACCTCCGCGACGAGGGACTGGTGCAGCGTGGTCTCGACGGCCGGCTGGCGCTCGTCCCGGGAGCCGAACCGGGAGTGCCGGCGGAGATCGCGGACATGCTGGCCGCCCGCAGGGCCCGTCTGTCCGAACCCGCCGGCGACGTGCTCGGCGCGGTCGGCGCCGCCGACGCACCCACCACCCTCGATCTCCTCGCGGAGGTCACCGGCCACGGACACGACGTCGTCGAGGACGCCGTCGACGAGCTCGTCGCGGCGGGACTGGCCGACGACGACGGCCGCAACGGCACCGTCGTGGCCGCCCACCCGCTGATCGGCGAGGCCGCCTACGAGGCGCTCGGTGAGCGTCGGCGGGCTCGCATGCACGCGGCGTTCGTGGATGTCCTCGAGCGGTCGGGCGAGGCCCTGGACGTCGCCACCGGCGGACACGAGCTCGGACGCCTTGCCCGTCATCATCGTCTGGCCGGCAGGCGCAGCGACCCCGGCCGGGCGATCGACGTGCTCGGCGCCGCCACGACCGTGGCGCTCCGTCGCTACGCACCCCGCGAAGCCCTCCTGCATGCGCAGGCCGCTGTCGACATCGCTCGCCGCACGGCCGCCCGCCCCCTGCCGCCCCTCCTCGGCCAGCTCGGCGTCGTCTGGCGCTGGCTGAACGAGGACGAGACCGCCGACGCGGTACTCCGCAGCGCCATCGACATGGTGGACGCCGACCGGGACCCGGACCTCGCCGTCGAGCTGCTGGCCCACCGGGCGACGGTGCTGTACTACCTGGAACGGGCCCAGGAGTCGATGGACTGCCTCGACCGGGCCACGACGATCGACGCGTCGAGGGCCGCGGCCGCCGGGGTGCCCTGGCGCAAGGCCCACCTCGCCTTCAGCTTCGGCATGGGGGCCGTCCTCCAGGGAGTGGCAGCGGACATCCCCGTCGGCACCGATCCCCGCGTTGCGGACCTGATCCGGGCGATGGCGACGCAGGACCGTGGCGACTTCGACGAGGCCGTCGAGCTGGCCAGCACGCTGGTGGGCGACGGCGAGCACCACGAGCTGATCCAGGGCCTGCTGATCCTGCCGGTGCGGGCGGCTGCCGTCCTGATGCAGGTCGTGGCGTTCCGGGGGTCGTGGGATGCGATCCACCGTCACCTGCCGGCGCTCGACACCTACACGGAGATGGCCCAGGCCCCGGCGGTCCGGTGGCGTGCCGAGCTCGCCCAGCTGCTGCTCACCCACCTCGCCGGCGACGATGACGCCGTCGAGGGGCACCTGCGCACCCTCGGCACCTACGGCCGGTCGCGGGCGGACACGATGCGCGGGTTCCGAGCCACCACCGCCATCCCCGCGGCCTGGACCGGCGACGCCGCCGCCGTGGAGGCCGCGTTCGGCGAGGGATGGAACCGGCCGTGGGAGGCGGGGGACACCTGCCTCAACGACCTCGTGGCCATCTGTGCGGCTCGGCGTGGCGACGACGACCCCACCGTCGACCTCGGCCTGCCGGCACACGGGCACTCGGTGATGCCCCCGCTCAACCGGGCGGCCCGGGCCCTCGTCGCCATCCGTCGGGGGGAGGTGACACGGGCGGAGGAGGAGGTCGCGCGGCTGCGCGGGATGGGCGGACCCGACACCGTGCCCGGCATCCTCGCCGACCTCGCCGCGCTGCACCTCGACGTCCACGGTGCAGACAACGCCGCTGGCAAGGAGCCGTCGGCGCTGGCCACACGCGGCCTCGACATGGCCGACCGGGCTGCTCGCCTCGGCCTGCGACGGCTCGAGGCATGGGTGGCCCGCGCCGCCGCGCAGCTGCTGGCCACGCTGGACCCGACGGCAGCCGTCCCGCTCGCCCACCGCGCCATCGACATCGCCACGGCCCTCGACGACCGGCTCGACGTCGACGCCGCCACCGCCGTGCTGCGCGCCGCCGGCGTGCGTCGGTCCAACCATCGTCGCGCCGGCGGCCCGCTGACCGCCCGCCAGGCGGAGATCGCCGGACTCGTCGCCGACGGGCTGACCAACGCCGACATCGCCGAGCGGCTGTTCATCAGCGTGCGGACCGTGACCACCCACCTCGACCACGTCTACCAGCGGCTGGGCATCTCCTCGCGCCACGCCCTGGCGGTCCTCGTGCGCGACGGGGGCCTCGACCCGGACCGGATCGGCCACCCGGCCGGCGAGGTTACGTAGGACTGCGTACGCGCCGATGACCACGCCGCCGCACGATCGGGACATGGCTGACGTCATCGACCTGACCGACCACATCCCCGCCCCCGACGACCGCGAGCGGCTCGGCGGCAAGGCCTTGCACCTGGCCCACCTCGCCGCCGCCGGACTGCCCGTCCCGAGGGCGATCGCCGTGCCGGCCGACCATCCCGAGCCCGACGCTGCGGCCGCCCATGCCCATGCCGCGCTGGCAGCCGACCGCTACGCCGTCCGGTCCTCCTCACCCGACGAGGACGGCGGCGGCACGTCCGCCGCCGGACGGTACGAGAGCCTCCTGCGGGTCGTGCCCGACGACCTGGGCCGAGCGGTCACGACGGTCCGCGGCGCCCACGGTGCGGGACCCATCCCGGTGGTCGTCATGCCCTTCGTCGAGCTCACCGCCGGCGGCGTGGCCTTCTCCACCGACCCGCTGCACGGCGGGCCGGACGTCGTGATCCGCGCCGTCAGCGGCCACCACGCCGCCGTCACCGACGGGCTCGACCCGGGCATCGCCCACCGGGTGTCCCCGGACGGGACGGTCCGCGTGGACGGCGACCCGGTGCTGACCGACGCCCGGGCCGTCCGGGTGGCGTCGCTGACCCGACGTTGCGCGGACCTGCTCGACACCGGGGTCGACGTCGAGTTCGGCGTGCGACACGTGCCGGACGGCGACGACGACGTGGTCCTGCTGCAGGCCCGACCCCTCACCTCCTTCCCGGTGTGGGAGGCCCCGCCGGGCGTGTGGGTCCACGAGGGCGCGTACTCCTCCAGTCCCGCCCCTCCGCTGCTCGCCCCACGCGTGCAGGCGCTCCGCACCCGGCTGTTCGGTGAGGGGCTGGCGGAGGTCGGTGCCCTGATGACGGCCTTCGAGCACCGCAGCATCGGGGGCCACGCCTACAGCCGCATGACCTTCGCGGGCGCACCCGAGGACGCGACCGGGGGGCCGCCCCCCGCGATCGTCATGGGCGCCCTGACCCGGGTGCACCCCGAGCTGCGTGCCCGCGCCCGCGCCGCCCACGAGTTCCTGAGGGACGACGGGCCCACCCGACACGAACGCGAGATCGTGGCGTTCGACTGGGAAGCCGCCGGGACGGAGCTGGCCGACCTCGCCGGTCCCTCGCGGCTGGCCGATGACACCGCCGCGAGCATCACCCGGATCGTCGAGCTGCTCGACGAGCTCTTCGAGCTGCACTACCGCTGGGTCCTGCGGGTCCATGCCCATCGGGTCGGCGCCGCCGGCCGGGCGCTGGAGAGCTGCGGCTTCACCCGCACGCAGGCCCAGCGCATCGTCTCGGGGCCCCAACGCGCCGGCAACGACACCGGCCGCCAGGCCAGGCTGGTGCGCGACCTGGCCCGGCGGATCGCGACCGACCCGGCTGCCGTCGAGGCCCTGCGGGCCGTGGGCGAGGACCCGCAGGCCGACGACCGCGCTGCCGACGTGCTCGGCCGGCTGGCCGACCGCGGGGACGACCTCGGGCAGGCGGTCACCGACCTGCTGCACGTCGCCAGGGTCCAGTCGGTCGGCATCGACGTGGACGCCCCCACCCTCGGCGAACACCCCGCCGTCCTGGTCCGGGCGCTGGTGGGACTGCTCGACGGCGACACGCCCGTTCCCGACGCCGATCCCCGGACCGGCGAACCGGACCGGCTGCTCGCCGACGTGCCCGCGTGGGCCCACGAGGGGATCCGCGCCGCCTGGGCACAGCACCACGAACGCGACCGGCAGGGCATGACCCTCTGCGCCGGCATCGGCGCGCTGCGCGTCGCTGCGCTGCACGTGGGCGAGGCGCTTGCCGGGACCGGACAGCTCGACGCCGCCGAGCAGGCGCTGTGCCTGTCGATCGACGAGCTGGTGGCCGCCGCAGGTCCCGCCGGGGGCACGCCGACCGTCCCGGCACCGGTCGCCGAGGCCGCGCGTCACCGGGCAGCGACCCTCGCGCGCCTCCGCCACCTGACCCCGCCGGCGGTCATCGGTGCGCCCAGCCCACCCGAGGGCGGTCCACCCGACCTGCGGTTCGCCCCGCGGGCCCTCCGCGTCGTCAACGAGCGGATCGCCTGGATCGTCGAGGCGATGTTCGGCACGGGAACGCGCGCCGCCGACAAGACCAGCGAGGGCCGGGTGCATCACGGGGTACCGGCCTCCGTCGGCGTGGTCGAGGGGACCGCCCGGGTCGTGGCCGATCACCAGGACGTGGTCGTGCTCGAGGAGGGCGAGATCCTCGTCTGCCCCTACACCCGGCCGGTGTGGACCGCGGTCCTGCAGCGGTGCGGCGGCGTCGTCACCGCCCACGGCGGTCCGCTGTCGCACGCCGCCATCGTCGCCCGCGAGCTGGGCATCCCGGCGGTCTGCGGGGTCCCCGACGCCCTCACCGAGATCGCCGACGGCGCCCGGCTTCGCATCGACGGTGAAGCCGGCACCGTCACCGTCCTCGATGGCTGAGCCTGCCCACGACCGGACGCTCGAGGGCACCGGTTCCGACGACAACCCGGCGGTGGCCACCCATCGCGAGGGCAGCGCCATGATGACGCTTCGACGGCTCGACGAGGCCGCGGGCCTGGTCGCCGCCGCAGGGGTCGCGCTGGACCGGGGACTGCTCCGCCTGCTGGCAGCAGCCCCCATGGACGTGGTCGCCCTGGCCGCCGCCGCAGGCCTGGACATCAAGCCCTGCGAGGTGCTGGTCCGCCAGCTGCAGCTCGCCGGTGCCGTCACACGGCTCCCCGACGGCCGGGTCGCCGCGACCGTCGACGAACAGGGCCTGCGCTACACCCTTCATCGGTGGCACACGCTGCCCCGAGTCGTCGACGGCGGCCCGCCCGCCCCGACCGCGCACCTGTACCCCATGCTCACCCCGGTCCTCGCCGACCGGATGTTGCCGTCCCACCGGGTGGTCGCCCGCTCGGTTGGTGGGCCCGGGTGCCACCTCCTCGACATCGGCGGGGGCATGTCCCCCGTCGGCCAGCTGCTGGTCTCGCAGCATCCCGACGCACGGGTGACGGTGGTCGACCACCCCGAGGTCCTGCAGGTGCTGGCCGAGCGACTCGACGACCGCCACACCACCCGGTTCACGTTGCTCGCCGGCGACCTGCTCGTCGATCCCCTTCCCGAGGACGTCGACGTGGTCCTGCTCAGCGGCGTGCTGCACCTGTTCGGCGACGACGACGTGCTGCGCATCCTCCGCAGGGCGGTCCGCGCCACCGTCGACGGGGGCACCGTGGCCGTGGTCGAGCCGCTGCTGCGGGAGGACGGGCAGGTCGACGAGGCCATCACCGCCTACGAGATCGGCCTGCACCTGCGGCATCCGCAGGGCGGCATCTGGCCCTATTCGCGGCTTGCCGGGTGGTTCGCGCGGGCCGGCCTGACCCAGCTGCGTCGCCTCGGTCTCCCCAGCGCCGCGTCGCTGGTCACCGGCACCGTCGGGCGACCCGCGACGGACCGTACGTAGCGCCGGAGCCCCGAATTACGTAGTGCTGCGGATGGCCCCGCCGTCGCGGCGAACGAGGGTGACGACATGGCACACACCACCCGACACCCGCACACCCCGACCCTCGTCCTCGCGATCACCCTGCTGTTCCTCCTCGCAGGATGCGGAACCGACGACGCGGCATCCGACGCCACGGCGTCCGACCCGGCCGACGCCGCACCGGCGGCAACGACCACCCCCACGGAGGAGGCAGCTGCTGCCCCGGACGCCGGTGACGCCGGTGACGCCGACGTGCTGACGCTGACCGCCGTCGACTACGTCTACGAGGGCGTCCCCGCCGAGGTCGCCGCCGGCACCGAGCTGGCGCTCGTCGGTGCCCCCGACGCCGAACCCCACGAAGCGGTCGTCTTCCGCCTGGCCGAGGACGAGACCCGCTCGGCCCAGGAGATCCTGTCCGAGGGCGGCCCCGACGGCCCACCCCCGGGCGAGTTCGCGGGGGTCCTCATCGCCCCACCCGGCGGCGCGCCCGGCTTCGCCCCCGAAGGACCGGTCGTGCTCGACGAACCGGGCCGCTACCTGCTCGTCTGCTTCATCCCCGTCGGCACCACGCCCGAGGCGTTCGCCGAGCTCGCCGAGAGCGGCGGAACCGCCGCCGACCTGCCCCAGGACGGCCCACCCCACTTCACCCAGGGCATGGCGGCCGAGCTGACCGTCGCCGCCTGACCCCGCACCCCCCCGAGAGGACCTGTCATGACCGCAGACCTGACCACCCCGACCACCGGCCGGACGATCGACCTCGACCCGCCCGCGTCCGACCCGACCACCGGCTGGGACCGGACCCTCGCCACCCTGGCGATCGTCGTCGCCGTCGCCGACCTCGCCATCCAGCTGGTCGCCGGCGTCATCCCACCGCTGCTCGCCTTCGGTGTGCTCGGCCTGGCCGGCACGGCGCTGCTGCAGCGTCGCCCGAAGCCCGGCCGCATCACCCTCCTCGTCATCAGCATCCTCGCGACCGTCGGTGGTGCCCCGTTCGCGCTGGCTGGCCTGGCACACCCCGAGTCGCCGATCGACTTCGTGCACGGCGCGACCTCCCTCCCCCTGCGGATCGTGGTGATCGTCGCCGCCGTCGCCGCCCTGCGCGGTGCCGGGACCGGTGCCCGACCCACCCGACGGATCGCCCTCGGCACCCTCGGCGGGCTGGCCGTCGTCGCGGTGGTCTCCTCGGTCGTGGTCGGGACCTCCGTCGTGGCCGAACCCGGCGACGCGGTCCTGACCGCCGAGGCCGCGGTGTTCGTCGACGGCGACGACCTGGCGGTCGCATCCGGCCAGCGGCTGGTCGTCGACAACGCCGACCCGTTCCGCCACACCTTCACGATCGCCGACACCGGCGTGGACATGGAGGTCCCCGCCAGCCGCACGGTCGAGGTGCCGCTGGACCTTCCCGCCGGCACCTACCCCTACTACTGCGCGGTCCCCGGCCACGAGTCGATGACCGGCACGCTCGTGATCGGCGAGTAGCCCGCGCGCCACGGCAGGAGGGGGACTGCGGCGACGTCGAACGGACGTCGCCGCAGTGCCGTGCACCCGTTGACGGTTCTGCCTCGTGCGTGACGGTGCGTGGCGCATCCCTCACTTGGCGCTTGATGTTCCGGTTCGACCGGCGGCACCCTGACCGACATGAGCCGCCCTGTCGTCCTGTTGCTGTCCGTGCTCCTGGCCGCGCCACTGCTCGGTGGGGCGCCACCTGCCGACGCGCAGGGCAGTGCGCGGGACTGCGTGACCATCGAGGCGCCGGACGGCAACGAGCCGCCCTGCAACCCGCATCTGGCCCAGCCGATCTGGTCGGCGTCCCATCGGGGCCCCTACGCCCAGGCGTCATCCCCGCTTCCCGGCCCCGTCGCGCCCGCCGAGGAGGTCGACGTCTTCCACGACTTCCTGTTCGACGCCCCCATCCAGATCCAGTTCTCCACCCCGTACGCCGACGGGCGGCGGGTCGCCTGGGGGTCGACGGTCGGGTTCGACGGATCGATCTTCAAGTTCGACCCGGAGACCAACAGCTTCATCGACCGCTACAGCCCGACCGCGGAAGGCGGCGAGGCGCCCGGCCCCGGCTCGATCAGCGGCGCCTACAACCTGATCGATGCCGACGACCACCTGATCGTCGGCCGCGAGACCGCCCTGGAGGTCTACGGCGACGCCATCCCCGGCGACCGCATGTCCCCAGTCGCCCAGCTGCACCGCTTCGAGCTGCCCCCCGAGGCCCTGTGCCGCGACACCGACAAGCTCGTCGGCATCACCATGGCCGCCGACGGTCGCATCGCCTTCGCCACCGAGCTCGGGGTGGTCGGCGTCGTCCCCCGCCAGCCGGCACGCATGACCGCCGAGGCGCTGCAGGTCCTGTCCCTCAACGGTGACGCCTGCGCCGACGAGGCCGTCGAGGACGACCAGCTGGAGAGCGTCTCCAACTCCATCGCCGCCGACGAGCAGGGCGGCATCTACGTCGTCACCTCCGCCGCCCAGTACCGCGTCGACGCGCCGAACGGTGCGGCCCCCACCCTCACCTGGCGGGCGACCTACCCGACCGACGATGCCGCTGGTGGCACCGGCATCGGTGGCGGCGGCCGGCTGGGCGTGGGATCCGGCTCGACCCCGTCGCTGATGGGTACCGACCCCGCCGATGACCGCTTCGTCGCCATCACCGACGGCCGCGACCTGATGCACGTCATCCTGCTGTGGCGCGACGAGATCCCCGACGGCTGGCAGCCGATCGCCGAGGGCTACGACCCGCGGATCGCGTGCGAGTTCCCCGTCACCTTCGGTGACCCCGACGCCGAGTCGTCGCTGTCGGAGCAGTCGCTGCTGATCCGCGGCAACAGCGTGGTCGTGGTCGACAACTACCAGCAGCTCGACCCGGTGCTCGGGCAGTTCCCGCCGCAGTTCGCGCCGTACAGCCAGCTGCTGTCCGGCCTGCCCGGCAACCAGCCGACCGGCCTGCAACGCATCGACTGGAACCCCACCACCCGGACGTGCGAGGAGGTGTGGGGCAACCCCGACATCTCCATCCCCAACGGCATCCCGAGCATGTCGGCTGCGACCGGGCTGATCTACGGCATCGGGTCGCGCGACGGCGTGTGGACCCTCGAGGGCATCGACTTCGAGACCGGCGAGGCCGTCCTGACCGTCCCGACCACCGGTTTCCCGTCCAACAACTCCTTCTACGCCGCCACCCAGGTCGGCCCCGACGGGTCGGTGTGGACCGGCAACTTCGGCGGCATCACGCGGTTCGAGCAGTGCGACCCGGTTGCGCAGGCGACCTGCGGCCGTCGGCTCGACCCGTTCGAGGCGGGTCTCGGGCCGTTCCCGACCGACCCCGGCGGGGACGTGCTCGGCAGCCCATCGGCGGAGGCCCAGCCCGACGACCGTCCCGCCCCGACCCTCGGCCGTGTGGGCGGCGCCGACCGTGTCGCGACCGCCGTGGCCCTGTCCGAACGGCGGGCCAGCGCCGACACCGTGGTCCTCGCCACCGGGTCGGCCTACCCCGACGCGCTCACCGGATCACCGCTGGCCGCGACCCTCGACGCCCCGCTGCTGCTGACCACCGCGACCGGGCTGGAAGCGACCGTCGCAGCGGAGATCACCCGGCTGGGTGCCGAGCGGGCCATCGTGCTCGGCGGGACGTCGGCCGTGCCCGCCACCGTCGAGCAGGACCTGGTCGCGATGGGCCTGGCCGTCGAGCGGCTGGCGGGGGACAGCCGGTTCGAGACGGCCGCGCTGGTCGCCGACACCATCGGCATCGGCGACGTCGTCGTGCTGGCGGAGGGGGCCAACAACGACCCGGCCCGCGGCTGGCCCGACGCCGTCACCGGGGCCGGCCTCGCCGCCGGGCTGGGCGTGCCGGTGCTGCTGACCACGACCGACGTGATGCCCGTCCCGACCGCCGAACGCCTGCTGGACGTGGAGGAGGTGCTGCTGGTCGGGGGCGAGGCCGCGGTGTCGGAGACGATCGCCGCCGAGGCCGCGCAGGGCACGTCCCGGGTCATCCGACTGGCGGGGCCGGACCGCTATGCCACCAGCCACGACGTCGCGCTCGAGGCACAGCGACGGGGCGTCGACCCGTCCACCGCGCTCGTCGCCACCGGCAGGAACTGGCCCGACGGGCTGGCCGCTGCCGCGGCCGCGGGAGGGGCCGGCGGCATGCTGCTGCTGGTCGACGGCACCGACCTGGACGCCTCGTCGTGGACCGCCGGGCTGATCGCGCAGCAGGACCGCGTCATCCGCGACCTGCTCGTCGTCGGCGGCACCGCCGCGGTCACCCCCGGCACGATCGCCCGCCTGGAGGCGCTCGTCCGCTGACCGCCCCGGTCCGCCGGCCGTCCCTACGCCGGGACGGTGCCCCCGTACAGGTCGGCGACGTCGGCGGTGAACGCCCGGCGGCTGTCGGCCAGTGTGTAGAACATGTGGCCGCCGTCGTAGGCCCGCAGGCGCACCCGGTCGGCCGCGGTCGGGTCCAGGCGCATCTGGTTGACCAGCCGCTGGGAGGTGTGCAGCGCCGTCACGAGGTCGTGCCGGCCGTGCACGACGAGCACCTGCAGGTGCGGGTTGACGGCCAGCCCGTAGCGAAGGTCGTCGGTGGCCCCGCCGGGACTCTCCAGCGCATGGGCGTCCTCGTCGGCCCGCCACGCCTTGTTCACCGCCATGCTCAGCAGGTGGTACTGCCGTTCGGTGGTCACGCCGATCTCCCCGCGGATCACCTGGTTGGCGCCCATCGTGAACGCGGCGGTCATGCCGTGGAGGGTGTGCTCGGCGCCGCCGAACGGCTCGCGGTCCGGGAACGGGTCGACGACGGTCTGGGTGGCGTCGTACAGGCCGAGGACCTGCTGGTCGTCGCGCAGCAGCTCGCGGGCGAACCGGTCGATGGGGATGCGGCCGTGCAGCCGGTCCACCAGCGTCGGGTCCAGGCCGGTCAGGTCGGCGAGGCGGGCCAGGACGGCCGTGCGTCGTTCGGGAGCCATCGCGGCACCCTGGGCGAGGAAGGTCACGTAGTCGGTGGAGGCGAAGCTGGCGGCGGCCGCCATGACCTCCTCCACTCCGGCGTCGGCGTCGACGCCGCGGATCCGCCCGTGGTGCAGCGCGGCGGCGGCCATCGTCGGCACGACGTCGACGAAGCCCTCCACGGAGTAGTCGGTCATCGTCAGCGGTGCGAGCTCCATGGCCGGCGAGATCAGCACCACGCCGGCCAGGCCGACGCCCTCGTCCACGGGGAGCGACCGGGCCAGCCGCCCGATCCGGTAGCCGCCGTAGCTCTCCCCGGCGAGCCACACCGGCGAGGCCCAGCGCCCGTTGGCCGACAACCAGCGGGAGGTGAACTCGCGCAGGGCAGCCAGGTCGCTGGCGAAGCTGTAGTAGCCGGGGTCGTCGGCCTTCGTGTCCTTCGCCCCCTTGCCGTCCTTGTCGGCGGGCACCGGGCGGGAGAAGCCCGTGCCGACCGGGTCGACGAACACCAGGTCGGTCCACGGCAGCCACGACGCGTCGTTGTCGGTCAGCCGGACGGGCATGGCGGGCAACGAGCCGTCGTCGGGCACGACGATCCGGCGGGGGCCGATCGCGCCGACATGGAGGAACGCCGACGAGGCCCCGGGCCCGCCGTTGAAGACGAACGTGACCGGCCGCTCGCCCGGGTCGGCCCCGTCGAGGGTGTAGGCGACCGCGAACATCTCCGCGGCCGGAGACTCCTCGCGCCGCAGCACCGTCCACCCGGCGGTCGCGGTGACGGTGAGAGGGTCGTGGCCGTCCGGCGCCCACGTCATGGAGGCGCTCGCCCCGGCGGGCGGCCGGTGGTCGGGGGTGACGGAGTCAGCAGGCGGCGCGGCGGGCTGTTCGGTGGGCTGGTCGCTGGAACGGTCGTCGGTCGGCATGCGGGTCAGCCTATTCGCGTCGTCCCGGCCGGGCGCCCACCGGCGCCCCGGCGCCGGTGGGCGTGTGCGATCGGCGGCCCAGTGGCCGGCCCATGCCACCCGGGTCGACCTGGTGTGGGGGTTGGACGCCCCTCCGGGCGGGGCATCGCACACGGCGGGGGAGGGTGTGCGCGATGGACGGCCCCAGGGGGTTGGGGATCGCACACGCGAGGGGAGGGGGTGCCGGCGTCGGACGGCCCGGGCGGTCGTGGATCACACACGCAGGAGGAGGGGCCGCGTGCGATGGACGGCCCGAGGGGTTGGGGATCGCACACGCCGGCCCAGGGTCAGGTGTCCTCGGGTGCGGATCGGAGGCGTTGGTGGGCGGCCATCCGCTCGGCCAGGGCGGGGTTGTGGTGGGGGCCGGGCTGGCGGAGCTCGTGGATGACCCGGTCGACCACCTCCGGCGGCTTGTCCTGGCTCATCTTGTCCTTGGCCTCGTACCGCTCGACCCGCAACGAGAACCCGACCGTCCCCGACACCAGCCGGTGGGCCAGGTCGCTGTTCTCGGCGTCGCGGTGCAGGCGGAACGGCTCGGGCAGCGGGGCCTCGAAGTGGTCGACCAGCCGCTGAAGCACGGCCAGGTTGGTGTCGGTGTCCATCACCTCCGGCGTCCCGTGGCAGTGGACGACCACGAAGTTCCACGTCGGTACCGCCGGGCTGCTCCCGTACCACCCCGGCGACACGTAGCCGTGGGGGCCCTGGAAGACGACCAACACCTCGCGGGTGCCCAGCCGGTGCAGCTCCTCGTCGGGCCGGCCGACGTGGCTGAGCAGCACGATGTCCTCCGCCCCCTCCTCCAGCAGGAACGGGTAGTGGGACGCCACCAGCCCGTCGTCGGTGTGGCTGATCATCGTCGCCCACGGGTGTCGGCGGATGACCCCCTTGACGACGTCGTCGTCGGACAGGACCGTCGTGGGGTTGTGGCGCATGACCGCTCCCTACCCCGCTACCGGCCCACCCACGACATGTCGTGGTAGCGGGCCCCGGCCACCCCGTTGGCGAAGACCGCCTGGATGGCGTCCAGCTCGTCGTCGGTCAGCTCGACGGCGACGGCGGCGACGTTCTCCTCCACCCTCGTGGCCTTCGACGTCCCGGGGATCGGGACGACGTCGTCGCCCTGCGCCAGCAGCCAGGCCAACGCCAGCTGGGCGGGGGTGACGTCGCGCTCGGCCGCCAACGTCCGTACCTGCTGGACCAGGTCGAGGTTGTGCTGCAGGTTGGCCTCGTCGAACCGGGGCAGCTCGCGGCGGAAGTCGGTGGCGTCCAGCTCGGCGGCCGACGTCACGGTGCCGGTCAGGAACCCGCGGCCGAGGGGACTGTAGGCGACCAGTCCGGCGCCGAGCTCGCGGCACAGCGGCAGGATCTCCTCCTCCACCTCGCGGCTCCACAACGACCACTCGTTCTGGACGGCCGCCACGGGGTGGACGGCCGCGGCACGGCGCAGCGACTCCGCCGACGGCTCGGAGATGCCCAGCCGGCGGACCTTGCCGGCGGTGACCAGCTCGGCCATCGCCCCCCACGTCTCCTCCACGGGGACGTCGGTGGCGACGCGGTGCTGGTAGTACAGGTCGATGTGGTCGACCCCCAGCCGGTCCAGCGACGCATCGCAGGCCCGGCGGACGTGGTCGGGATGGCCGGAGACGGTCCGCTGGCTGTAGTCCTCGGGGTCGGCCACGATGCCGAACTTGGTGGCGACCACCACGTCGTCCCGACGGCCCCGGATGGCGTCGCCGAGCAGCCGCTCACTGGTGCCCGCCCCGTACACGTCGGCGGTGTCGAACAGGGTCACGCCGAGCTCGATCGCCCGGTGCACCGCGGCGGTGGCGCTGGCCTCGTCGGTCGCCCCGTACATCGAGGCGAGCGACATGCAGCCGAGACCGACGGCCCCGACGACGAGGTCGCCCAGCTGGCGGGAGGGGAGGGCCGCGGTCACCGGCCGGCTCCGTCCGGGCCCGTGACGCCGAGCTCGCCGCGCCACGAATGGACGGGGTCGAACCCGACCAGCCGACGGGCCTTGTCGATGGCGTAGAACGTCTCGTGCGGCCCCATGTCGTGGCGCACCTCAACCCCGGCGTAGAACCGCTCGATGATCTCCTCGCTGGTGGCGGCCACCGAGGTGTCGGCGTTGGCGACGTTGAAGACCTCGTAGCCCAGGCCGTCGGTCTCCAGGCACCGCTGGACCATCTGCCCCAGGTCCCGGGCGTCGATGTAGGCGAAGATGTTGCGTCGGCGCAGCGACGGGTCGTCGACGTAGGCGGGGAACTGCTCGGCGTACTCGTGCGGCTCGATCACGTTGTTGATCCGCAGGCCGTAGGCGTCGATGCCGGACCGGGCCTGGAACGACCGGGCGGTCACCTCGTTGGCGACCTTCGACATGGCGTAGCTGTCCTCGGGGACCGTCGGGTGGTCCTCGTCGATGGGGACGTACTCGGGCTGGCGTTCGCCCTGGGCGAAGCAGATGCCGTAGGTGGTCTCCGACGACGCGAAGATCACCTTCGGGATGCCCAGCGCCATCGCCGCCTCGAAGACGTTGTAGGTCGACAGGACGTTGATGCGGAACGTCTCCACGTCGGGTTCGACGAGGATCGCCGGGATGGCGGCGAAGTGCACGATGGCGTCGTAGGCGGGGATGGCGTCGAGGTCGAGCTCGTCGAAGCCGGCCGGGGCCTTCAGGGCGGACACGACCTGGCCGGCGTCGGTCAGCTCGACCCGCAGGTCATGGACACCCGGGTGGCCCAGCGGGACCCGGTCGGCGTTGGTGATGCGGTGGCCCTGCTCGGCCAGGTACGGGACCACGTGGCGGCCGGCCTTGCCGCTGCCGCCGGTGAAGAAGATGCGCATGCCCCCGGTCTACCCCACGACGAGTGGACGCGAACTGATCGTGAGGTCGGACCGGGGGAGCTCACTCGACGAGGGCGGCGACATCCCGGCGTACGGTCTCCGTCAGGGCCGCGGGCCCACCGAACAGCAGGGCCGACGCGACCGCATCGTGTTCCTCCAGCCAGCCACGAGGCGCCTGGTGCAGCTCGTCCCCGCCGGTGAGCAGGAGCGGACCGCCGAGACGACCCATCACCACCCCGCCACCCAGCGCGTCGGCGAAGTCGTCGTTGCGTGCCACGCCGACCACGTCGGTGCGGCGGAAGAAGCGCTCGGCCACGGCGACCGCGGTGGCCTCCCGGCCGGCGCCGAAGATCCCTTCGATCGTCGGGTGGGCCTGCGCCGCCTGACCGCCGATGGCGACGCGGCTGGTCCGGGTGTGGGCGTCCAGCCACCGTTGGGTGTCGGGGTGCGGGCTGTCGTCGTCGGTCAGCAGGATGGCGCCACCGAGGTCGATGGCGACGGGCCCTGCGGCCAGGGCGTCGGGGAACTGGTTGCCGGTGACGAGGAAGGCCACCTGCACCTCACCGAGCGCGGCTTCCACCCGGTCGGCGATCGCCACCGCCGTCTGGAAGCGGGAGGCCCCGGCCGAGCGGACCACCCGGTAGGCGAGCTGCTCGAGCTCGGCCACGACCCGGTCGCTGATGGCCGCGGTGCCGCCGAGGACGTGCACGGTGCCGCCCCCGCCGAGGACGCGGATGATCTCGTCCCGAGTGGCCGGGTGCAGGCCGTCGGTCCCGGTCAGCAGCAGCGGACCGTCGACGGCTGCGGCGAGCGGGGCACCGGCCAGGCCGTCGGCGAAGCTGTCGCGGCGGGCGAGGACCACGGCGCCGGCGGACCGGGCCTGCGGGTAGGCCATCCGTGAGGCGGCCACAGCGGTCTGCTCACGTCCGGCGCCCTGCAGCCGGGTGACGCCCGGCGGCACCTCGGCGGGGCCGGTCGTGGGGTTCGGGTCGACGGTCGGTCCGGGGGTCGGGGTCGCCGTCGGCTCGGCTGAGGGCGTCGGGGTCGGGCCCGGCAGGCCGGGACCGCCCGGCAGCCCGCCGCCCGGGCCGGGCGTGGGGGTGGCGCTGGGCGAGGCGGTGGGGGTCGGTGACCCGGTGGGCGTGGGGGTCGGTGACCCGGTGGGCGTGGGGGTCGGGGTCGGGGTCGGCTCGGGGTCGCCGACCAGCGCGAGGGTGACGGCGTCGAGCTCGAGCTGGGCCGGGCCGGACAGGCCGTCACCGTGGTCGATGACCAAGGACAGCCGGATGCGGTCCCCCGCCACCGAGGAGAGGTCGAGCGGCAGGTCGACCGTGCCGGCCGTGCCTTCCTCGGTGGTGCCCGCGGCCGCGGTCAGGACGGTCTGGTCCAGCAGGCCGGGGCCACCGACCGCCTCGACGACCACGCCGAGGGTCCGCGGGGCGCACCCGCCGCACTCGGCGAGGTCCCAGCGCGCCCGCCAGTCGAGGGTGACCGCGGTCGGGTCGACGCCGGTCGGGACGTCGAGCAGCTGGATCAGCGTGGTGGTGGCGCCGTCGACCAGCCCCTCCCACGCCGACACCAGCGCCTGGTCGCCGTCGCTCGGGGCGACCGCGCCCAGCCCGGGCACGGGGTCGTCGGACCCCACGACGGTCGCCGGGAACAGCACGGTCGCGGACTCCGACACGCACCAGCCGGTCAGGTCGCCGGTCTCGAAGGACCCGTTGACCAGCTCGGTACCGCCGCATGGAGCCAGGGTGACCGTGGCGGGCCCCACGGGAGGGCCGCCGTCGGAGGCCGTGTAGGTGAACGCGTCGACGACGGGCGCGTCGGGGTCGTCGGGGGTGTAGGTGAACCCGCCGTCGGCGCGCAGGTCCAGCACGCCCGCGGACGGCCCGTCCACCAGGGCCACGGTCAGCGGGCCGAGCTCGGGGTCGCGGTCGTTGGCCAGCACGCCGGGTGCAGGTACGTCGAGCACGCCGAGCGGCAGGTCGACGGCGTCGTCAGCCACCACCGGCGGGTCGTCGACGTCGTCGGCGCCGACGGCAAGGCCGGCGACGATGCGGGCGCCGGTGTCCTCGTACCCCACCGCACCCTGCCGCGGGTCCACGAAGCCGCCGTAGGCGCTGACGGGGAAGTCGGCCTCGACCGCGGCGAGGATGGTCGCCGGGTCGTCCATGACGTGCGGGAAGGTCGAGGGCACGCTCACACGGGCGCCGAGCATGCCGCCGGCCACGTGGACCGACAGGATGCCGAGGGCCCGGCCCAGCAGGGCCGGGGTGACGCCGCCCTCGGCGCCGCGCAGGGATCCGGTAGCCCCGGCCGGGCCGGCCAGCAGGTCGGTGAGCACGACGCCGGTCTCGGCCGGGTCGACGTTGCCGACGTCGACGGTCGGGGCGGCAGCGATGATCGAGGCGCCCAGCGGCGACGACGTCCCGCCGACGACGATGGTGGAGGTGGTCCCGGCGGGTGCGGCCAGCGGGTCGGTGGTGACCGTCCAGCCGGCGGGCGGGCCCTGCTCGTCGATGATCCGGGTGAACTCCGCCAGCATGGCCTGCTCCACGGCGGGCAGGTCGCCCGGGCCCAGGCCGAACGCGGCCAGCTGGTCGGCCAGCGGGTCGATCCCGACGGGCTGGGTCCCGCCGAACGGCTGGCCGTCGACGCTGGCGCCGTCGAGGTCGAGCAGGAAGGTCTGGGCGATCCCGGTCGGCGCCCGCTCCATGGCGGGGCGCATGGCCTCCAGGGCCAGCTCGTAGGTGCCCTGGGTGCCGCCGGCGTGACGGCCCGACACCGCGACGAACCAGCGCTGCTCGGTGACGTGGTCGGCCACGACGTGGTCCACGTGCGGCCCGCCACCGCCCAGCGGCGAGCCGGGCGGGTGCTGGGCCGAGAGGTCGGTGGTGGAGGACAGCGCGAGCACGCCCTCGATCCCGTCGAAGACCTGTACCTGCAGGCCGGCCCCGGTCACGGTCGCCCCGAGCACGTCGCCGCCGGTCAGGTCCACGGCGTAGACGTCCAGGTCGTCGTCGACCAGCTGGACGCGCAGCTCGTAGTCGCCCTCGCTGGCCACGCCCAGCCCGCTGGCGCTGTCGAAGGGGTCCAGCGGCCGGCCGCTGCCGAGCGCGCCGACGGCGATGACCATGTCGGCGTCGCTGACCGGGCGGTGGACCAGCCGGGCGTCGGCGCCACCGCCGCCCCGCTCGTCGCTGGCCCACAGGGTCCCGCCGGTGTCGTACAGGCCGAGGACGGCCTGCAGGTCCGACCCGTCGGGGGCGCGCACCTCCACCTGCAGCCGCAGCCCGGCGGGGACGGTGACCGCCCACATGTCCACGTCGCCCCGACGGGTGCCGGCCGAGCCGTGCGGCCCGTCGCCGATCGTCCCGGTCGCGAGGACCTGCTCCCCGGCGGCCAGTCCCAGCGGGACGGCGAGGTCGACGGCGCCGTCATCCTCGGCCGCCGCGGGTGGATCGACGGCGACGGTCGCTGCAGGGGCGGCGAAGTCCCCGGTGATGACGGCGTGGCGGGCGTCGCCGTCGCCGGTGCCGAACCCGTCGACCAGCTCGGCGGTGTCGGCGGCATCGTTGGCGCCGGTGGTGTCCACCGGCTCGGCCTCGACCTGCAGGATCTCCACGTCGCCGCCCTGGGTCTGGCCGTACTCCTGCGGCCCCACCGTCAGCGCCTCTCCGGACAGCCAGGGCAGGCCCCGGCCGACGGGCGTGGCGGGGCTCAGCAGCGCGATGACCAGCACGACGGCGACGCCGACCAGGTACGGGTGGCCGAGCAGGCCGCGCACGCCAGGCCGACCGCGCAGGATCCCAGGACGGTCAGCGGCCACCGGTGACCCCCTCGGGCAGGGCGATGGTCTCCACGGCGATGACCTCGAGGTCGTCGACCCCGGCCGAGCTGGCCGGGTCGGTGCGCACGACCGGTTCGAGCTCCTCCACCAGCAGTCGGAGTGGGCCGAGCGCCGGTGGCAACGCCACGTCGCCCAACCACGTCGTCTCGTCCGCGCCGGCGGTCCGGGCAAGGTCGACCACCGTGGTCGTCGAGCGCCACCGCAGGTCCGGGTCGTCGATGGCCGCGTCGGCCTCCTGGACGGTGACACGCACCACGTTGAACCGCAGGGTGACGCCGTCGGCGCCCAGGCGGCCGGCGTGGTCCTCGCCGGTGACGACGACCTGCGCGACCGGGGCGGCGGCGGTGGCGCCGATGGCCGGGCGGACCGCCATGGTGCGGGTGACCCCGAGCCGGACGGGGTCCAGCAGGCTGATCGCCGACAGCTCGGCCCCGGCGACGGAGTCCGGCTGCCAGCGGGCGATCGCCAGCCGGACGGTCGGGCGGTAGCCGGGGGCGTGGACCTCCACGTCCACCACCCAGTCGCCCCGCTCGGCGTCGTACACCGGGGTGTGC
Source organism: Euzebya rosea (assembly GCF_003073135.1). Taxonomy (NCBI): domain Bacteria; kingdom Bacillati; phylum Actinomycetota; class Nitriliruptoria; order Euzebyales; family Euzebyaceae; genus Euzebya; species Euzebya rosea. The sequence goes on along the minus strand of NZ_PGDQ01000012.1, from coordinate 48,589 downwards.
CCGGCGAGGCTGACGGTGCGGGACTCCCCGCCCGGGACGGTCGCCACCAGCTGATCGAGGGTGCGGTCGGCGGCGGTGAAGTCCGCCACGGACGGCGCGCCCGCCCCCACGCCGGACTGGACCGGGTCGCGGGAGTAGCGGGTCGTCAGCGGCGGGGTCGCCCCGTCCACGACGACGGCGAGGCGCTCCTCGGCACCGGTGACCCACCACGGGCGGGCGATCCGCAGCCGCAGGATCCGCCCGTCGGACTGCAGCATCTGGGCGCCCCAGCGGCGGCGCTGCCGACGCCGCGACGCGGGCTGCACGGCGGTGACCTGCGGGGTGGGCGGCACCGAGCTGCTGGGCACGACGGTGACGACGGTCGGCTGGTCCCCCTCCAGCGTGGTGAGGGTGTTGGGCCCGAACGCGTACTCCGCGACCAGCGGTTCCCCCCGGACGATCGCCCCGTCGGGGACACGGCGCAGCCGACCGTCGGCGGGGTCGAGGGCCCAGTCGGTTCCCTCGGCGTAGACCTGCCCGGTGTCGGCGTGGCGCAGGGAGAAGGTCGTGGCGACGACCGGTTCACCCAGGGCGATCTCGTCGCTGGCGTCGAAGCTGACCGGGTGGGGGTCGATGAAGTAGGAGGTGTATCGGGCGGTGGCCAGGCCCTGGACCGCGACCTCGTGGCGTCGGGTGTCGAGGAACTCGTGGGTGACCTGCAGCCCCGTCTGGGTGGCGGTCAGGCTGTAGCCGACCGTCGCGGTGCCCAGCACCGCCCGGCGCACCACGGTCGAGGGGCCGTCGACGGCGAGGTCGTCGACCGGGTCCTCCCAGCGGCCGCGGAAGGTGAACGTGCCGGTGGCGGGCACGTCCACCCCGACGTCGGCCTGCAGTGTCGCGTCGGTGGCCTCCAGGTGGGGCCGGCCGAAGCTGGCGGTGTCGGGCATCGTCGGCGCGAACCGGCCGTTGGGGATGGCATGGACGATCTGCAGGCGCGTGACGCCGTTGTGGGACCACTGGGTGCCCTCGACCAGGCGGGCCTGCTCATCGGCGCCGGGCAGGAACCGGTTGGCCAGGTCCGGCCGCACCGTGGAGGCGACCGGGACCTCCAGCATCCAGGCCTTCGGCAGCCAGATGTGCAGGCCGGCGTCGGCGCCGGTCCGCTCCTCGGGCGCCTTCTCCCCGGCGTGGAGGACCAGCCGTCGGGCGATCAGCTCCAGCACCTGGGGCGGGCCGGCGCCGGGGGCGGCGTAGTCCATCCGGATCCGGCCGCCGGCGTTGGGCAGGTTGGCCAGCGACACCCCGGCCACGGCGGGGTCGCGCAGGTAGTCCGCGACCGGCGCGATGGGGCCGGGGACGACGCCGTCGCGGCCGTCGACCGCGGCCGCGATGGACTCGCCGGTCACCGGGTCGGGGACCATCTGGTCGGCCAGCGCCGAGGCGTCGGCGTCGACGAGGCGCTGGTAGCCGCTGGCGAGGTGGTGGTCGGGCGGCTGCTCCACCAGGATCCACTCGTCTGGCGCGGCCGGCGGCGGGAACAGCATCCGGTCCTGGGCCGGGATCTCCTCGTCGGGCTGGGTGACCCCGCTGCGCAGGACCATGTGGAGGGTGTCGGCGCCGCGCACGGGCGGCTGGACCTGCGGGGAGCGGCGCAGGATCGTCGGGCCCGGCACCGGGTTCGGCCGGCCGTAGAACACCTCGTTGGAGTGGACCGGGCTGCGGGACGGGTCGATGCGGGCGATGGAGTTGCCGGCGATGTCGACCATCCGGATGCGCCAGCGGTAGCGCCATCCGTACCGCAGCCGCGGCAGCGTGGCGTCGGGCACCTCGTAGTCCACGCCGAAGATGATCGAGGCGTCGTCGGGCGGGGTGTTGGCGGGGATGTCCACCGCCTCACCGGTCACCGGGTCGAAGACGGTGCTGGGCGGCGGGGCGGCCAGCGACCAGCCGTTCCAGGCGCCCAGGGACTCCCCGAGCCGTGGGGCCTGCCCCGGGGACACGGTGATGAGCGCACCGATCCAGCCCTCGTCGGCTGGGACCGCCACGCCGTCGTAGGCCGGGTTGGCGGTGTGGTACCCGGCGGGGGCGTGGCGGGCGAACAGGGCGAGGACCTCATCGACCTTGTCGGCCGGGTCGGTGGTGGTGACGTCGATCCGGTAGGGCCCGAACAGGTCGTCGTCGGTGAGCACCACCGAGCTGTCGGGCCGCAGGTCGGGGTTGCCGCCCGGGTCGAACACCAGGCCCGTCTCGATCTCCTCCTGCCGCTTCCAGCGGTCCTTCAGGGCCTGGGCGGCGCCGTCCCGGTACAGCGACAGCCCGGGGTTGCCCAGCGCCGCGGGCAGCTGCAGCGGGTCGGCGTCCTCGGCGTCGACCAGCCCCTCCCACGCGGTCATCTGGGTGGTGACCCCGCCGATGCCGAGGCGGAACTCGGGGCGGCCCAGCAGCATCTGCCCGTCCCGGATCACGATGTCGGGGTCGTTGGGGACGTGCGGCCAGAAGGTCTCGGCGTCGACCAGGACCACCGGGCTGGCCTCGGCCCGGCCGCCGAGCCGGCTGGCCCAGTCGGTGCCGACCTGCACCTCCCAGCGGGTGGTGCCGGGGGGCAGCAGGTTGCGGATCGCGGCCAGGTTGACCCGCATCTCGATGGTCAGGCCCAGTCGGCGGCAGGCCAGCGGGTGTCGGCGCAGCTGGGAGATGCCCTGGTGGAACTCGATCCGCTCGTCGGCGGTCGGGTCCACAGGCCGGTCGGCCATGTAGGCACGCAGCTCGTCAAAGGGCAGGTCGTCCACCAGCGGGCCGACGGCCGCCCGCAGCTCGCCGACGGTCCTCGGCGCCTCCGAGGGGTGGGCCTCGCGCAGCAGCCGGCTGATCTCCTCCAGGGCTGCGGCCGCCTCGGCCTCGGGGAAGGTCTGCAGCTGCCCACCGTCGGAGGGGTCGGTGAAGGTGAAGGTCCGGACGGGGACCTCGGCGGGGTCGGGGATGACGGCCTGCCAGAACCGGCGGGCCTCGGCCAGCGACCGCGGGTGGCTGCCCGGCAGGGTCGGGTCAGGCAGGCCGGTGTCGGTGATGGCCCCCGACACGTTGATGCCGTTGACCCACAGGGCGGGGGTCAGCTGGGCCAGCTCGTTGGGCCACACGCTCCAGCCGGGCCAGCCGTCCAGGTGCTGGCCCCTGCTGCCGTCCAGGCGCGGGAGGAACACCACCGAGACACGGCCGTGGTCGCTGTCGGGGGTGTCCGGTTCGCCCACGAACCCGTGGGCAGCCGGGATGACGATCATGCGGTCGACCATCAGGCGAACTTCCCGCAGCGGGCCAGCCACTGCTCCTCGGTGAACCGGTCGGCGAAGGCAACCCGGTCGGGCGTGGCCCCTGACCCCTGCCGGGTGGCCGACCCCGTGCCCAGCTGGGCCGCCGCCGCGCCGGACCGCAGGCCGCCGGGTCCACCGATGGGGATCTCCCCGACCAGGAAGGACTGGGTGAACGTGACCGACTTGGAGGTCTCGCCGATCAGGTAGTCCACGGCGAAGCAGGCGGTGACCGACCCGCTGAAGATGCGGGAGGTCAGGTTGTAGGTGGCCTCCAGCCGGACCAGGCCCGACACCGAGATGATCCCGAGCAGCGACAGGCCGGCGGAGATCTCCAGGAAGATGGAGATCGTCCACTCCTCCACCCGGTCCAGCTCGCCGGTGCGCGGGTTGGTCTCGTTGTGGGCCTCCAGGTGCAGCTCGGCCCCGAAGATGACGCGCGCCCACGCCTTGGCGATGAACACGTCGACGCTGATCTCCACCACCCCGAACAGGGCGGCGCGCAGCTCCACGATCCCGTCGGGGTGGGGGCCGCACAGCAGGTAGAACTCCCCGCCCGCCCCGAAGCCGTTGACCGTCGCGCTGATCGGACCGAGGTCCAGCTCGACCAGGGTCTGGCCGTCGTCGCCGCGCGGCAGCTCCAGCCGGGTGGCGGCGTAGAAGTCGGAGACGGCGAACACGCCCAGGGCGAAGCCGGGGATGGTGATCCCGGCGGCGAGGACGATCGTGTCGGCGTCGCCCTGGCTGAACGGGTCGTCGCCCAGCAGGCCGCCCAGGTAGTCCTGGATGATGTCGAGGAAGTTCAGCGGGCCGGTGAAGGCGATCTCGGCGAGGTCGACGTCGAGCTGCTCTCCCTCCTCCGCGTCGACGGTCAGGGCGACCTCGCGCAGGTACAGCTGGACCAGCGGGTACAGCGGTGGCAGCTGCAGCGCGACGTTGGCGATGCTGATCTCCAGCCGCGAGCTGCCGTCGACGCCGTCGTCGAAGGCGACGGTCTGGGTGACGCAGAACGACGCTGCCGTCGGTTCGGTCAGCACGTAGTCGAAGTCGCTGGAGGCGGCCTCGCCCTGGTTCGCCGGCAGGTCGTCGCTGGTGACGAACGTCAGCGATCCGCCGATCTCCAGCGAGCGGAGCGGCGGCTCCCAGCAGAAGGTGAAGACCGCGCTCGTCGGCGGGGTGCCACCCAGCAGCTCGATGGTGAACCCGGGGATGTCCGCCTGCGCCCCGAGGTTGCCGAGGTCCACCGGGATGGAGTCCGGGAGGATCCAGGCCAGCGGGACGGCCCCGAACAGCGTGGAGGTGATGTCGAGGTTCTCCAGCGGGTTCCAGCCGTCGACCAGGTCGTCCAGCGGGGCGGACACCCCGAGGTCGAGGTTGTACTCCTGCACCACCAGGCCGGGGTTGGTGAGGCTCCCGCCGCCGCCCTGGTAGCCAAGGGTCAGCGGGTCGGGCATCTGCAGGTAGGACCCGCCGACGTTGTCGGGGGCGTAGCCATGGGCCAGCCAGTCGGGGTGGGGGACGACGACCTGCGGGTCGGCGGTGCCGCCGAGGCTCTCCACGACCTGGTCGGTGATGGTGGCCTCGCGCATGCGGGGGAACGCCCCGACCTGCCCGGCAGCCTCGAGGTCCTCCGGGCTGGTACCGGCGGCGGGCGGGTCGATGGTGAGGCGCAGCGACTCGGTGGCCTTGGCGACCTGCCCCTCCTTGCCGGGCTCGGGCACGTCGGCCAGCGCCACGACCTGCCCGCCCAGGTCGATGGTGAAGGCGGTGTCCCGTGCCCCGCTGTTCATCCACTCCCGGACCCGGTACATCGTCTCGCCGTCGGGCTCGAACCCGACGTCGGCGGACACGAACACCACCGGCGCGTCGAAGGTGATGCCGTGGCTGCCGGCCCGGTCGGTGGCCTCGAAGGTCATGCGCGGGGCGGCGCCGGCGTTGGCGGTGCCGTCGGCCGGCTGGACCAGGAAGGCCACCTCGGTGTCGAGGTTGGCGTGCTGGCCGGGGATGGCGCCGCGACCCTGCGGGACCTGCTCGGGCGGGACGATCGTGATGGTCGGCAGCGGCCAGCCGCGCCCGCCGTCGGGCTGCAGGTCGACGTCCGGGGTGACCGTGGAGGGCGGGATGACGAGGGACTCCACGATGCTGAGCCCGTCGACGACGGCGCCAGCCGAGTCGACCACGAAGGTCCGCACCGCCACGCGGGTGACGGCGGCGGGGTGGCCGAAGGGCAGGAGGTGACCGGCGGTGACGGTCGTGGCCCGCATCGTCCGGCCGAGCGCGGTGTCGGTGAGCCAGCTGGTCAGCGCCCCCCCGCCGGTCCACGCGCCCTGCATCGCGGCCGTCGCCCCGACCGGGGACAGCGCGATCGGCGCGGCGGCGGTGATCGGCTCGTGGGCCGGGTAGGCGTCCAGGGCCGCGGCGGACCAGTCGCCGGTGGCCTGGACGATCCGGCGGCGGTCCAGGGCGGTGACGGCACGGAGGAACGGTTCGCCGGGGTCGGTCGGGACCGCGCCGGTGGTGTACCCGGGTGCCCAGATGGCCCGCAACGTCGGCGGCCCGGGACGGACCGTGCTGTCGCCGACGAGCAACGCCTGCCACGAGACGCTGGTCGCGCCGAACCGCTGGGGGTCCGCGGACAGGAGGACCCGTGGGTCGTCCTCCCCGACGAACCCGTCGGTCGGGATCGGTGAGAGCTGCAACCCCTCCACGACCTCCACGACGGTGACGTCGCCGTGCGGTGCGCCGGTGTTGGACTGGTCGGCCGTGGCCTGCCCCTTCGCGGCGCGGCCGTCGAGCGCCAGCGCCATGTCCTGCCAGTCCAGCAGCGTGTCGAGGTCGAAGGCAACCGGCGGGGTGACGTCGAAGGCCAGGCGGGACGGGGCGGCAGCCCGATGCTGGACGGGGGCGGCGGTGTACGTGCCGTCGACGGGGATCTCGTCGTCGACGTGCTGGGCACCGATGGTGAAGGCGATCCGCGTGCGAGTGGCACCGGCGGCGGCGACCAGCGTCTGCGTGGCCGTGTCGAGCTCCAGCCCGTAGGTCTCGAGGGTGAACCGCATCTGCAGGTCGGAGCGGATGACGTCGTACACCGCGGTCGGCGCATCGTCGCCGGACTGGGCGTGCAGCTGGGGGAGGCCGACGGTGCGCTCGAGCACCACGGCGGTGGCCAGCACGCCGCCGGCACGCAGTACCTGGCGTCGCGACACGAGCCGTCCAGCACGCGGCCCCTCAGCCGCTCCTCCGAGCATGGTGGGAGACCATAGCGGAGAGTGACGGCGCGCGTCGGCAGTTCACCTGATCGTTACCCATGTCGACCGGGTGGCCGCGCCCCGTCAGTGGTCGTGGCTGACCCCGTCGGCGTGGGTGTGGCCCGTCTCCACGACCGCGTCGGGGGACACGACGTGCGCCTCGGGCAGGTGGGAGTGGCCGTGGGACGCCTCGATCGCCTCGATCAGCCGTTCGCGGGCCTCTGCCTCGGTGAACCCGGCCATCGACCCGCCGCCGGGGAGGTCGTCGGTGCGCACGCCGTAGGGGTTGGTGTGGGTGTTGGCGTGGCTGCACGCCGGGTAGTCGTCGTGGCCCCACGGCTGGATGCCCGACAGCTCCACGGCCACGCACGCCACCCACGGCGCGAAGGTCGAGGACACCGACACCGTCTCCTCGTAGTGCCCCTCGCCGCAGGACTCGTACTCCAGCCCGCCGAGCGGGATCAGCCGCGGGCCCACACCGGGGAAGCCGGCGTCGGCGATCGGGTCGCCCGGGGCGTTGATCAGGTGGAAGTCGTAGCCGGGGATGATGTAGCCCAGCTCGTCCTGGCCCAGGCCCAGCACGAACAGGTGCTCGGCGTCGGGGTAGGTGTCGCTGATGACGGGCTCGTGGGGACGGCCGGTGTCGGCCTCCGGGCAGGCGTCGTAGGTCCCCTCCCCACCGTTCCAGTGCGGGAACGTCTGGTCGACGCGGCCGTAGCCGCCCAGCTCGATCTCCGGCGACAGCTCGCCGGGGACGGTCAGGAACACGGCGTCGCCGATGGTCACCCGCACCATCTCCGTCTGGTTCTGCGGGCCGAAGGAGTCCGCGTACACCCCGTCGGTGCGGTCCTCCGGCGCACCCCACGACTCGGCGCCGACGAACGTCGGCAGGTCGAAGACCCCGCGGAAGCTGAGGGCCCGCAGCACGTTGTTGTCGGCGTCGAAGGTGAAGACCCGGCGCTGCGCGTCGATGGTCGGCAACGTCTCGACCGGCGCGTCCTCCAGCGCCTCGAGGGCCGAGATGGCGACCAGCTCGCCGATGGCCTGCGTCCGCTCCCAGCTGACCCGCGAGCCGTACTCCGTTCCGTCGGGCCCGGTGATGTTGACGCCGAGCGGTGTCTGCAGCCCACCGACGGCACCGGTGAAGAAGATGGCCGGCGCGCCGGTCCGGTCGGTCAGGTACTCGCGGGTCCAGTGGGGGAAGTCCGAGGACACGTAGGGGTTGTTGGAGCCCTGCGCCTCGGGGTGGTTGGACCAGTTGACGATCGTGCCGATGACCTCGCCGGTGTCGGCGTCGAGGAACTGCCCCGAGGGCACCTCGCCGTCGACGACGAACGGCGGCCGGCTGTCGCGGATGCCCATCGGCTGCGCCCCGCTGGCCCACTTCACCTCCGCGGCCACCCGTCCCTCCCACGCCTCGCGGACCGAGTCGATGATCTGGGAGCGGATGAACGCCTGGTAGGCCGGGAACTTGCCGTCGGTGTTGAGGAACAGCTGCCCCCAGTAGCCCATCGTGTCCACGCCCTCGTGGGTGTGGGTGGAGCTGACGACCAGCTCGTCGATGTCCATGTCGGGGTAGCGGGCGACCAGCTCGCGACGCATCCGCTGGACCTCGATGTTGAACAGCCCGACGACGTCGAGGGACACCATCGCCACCGTCGTCTCGCCGTCGTCGACGACCATGGCCGAGGCGAGGGTGTCGTCGTTGGCGCCCAGCGCGCAGATCGCCCCGAACCCGGCGTTGCCCCAGACCCCGTCCCACTTGCCGGTCGAGTCCGGGTCGCCGTAGATGTCGACGCCACGGACCGACCAGGGGCCGGGCTCCTGCACACCGTCGCCGGCGGAGTTCCACGGCTGGTCGACGAACGGCTCGGGCGCCGCGCCGGTCGGCGGGTCACCGTCCAGCAGCGGTGCGGCATCCTCGTTCGTGGCGCCGGAGTAGCAGCCGTCCTCGTCGAGGTCGACGTAGGGCTCGCCCCACACGCCCGTCTCGGGGTGGGGGGTGAAGAACTGCGCCCATTCCGCCGGCGGCTCACCGACCGGGGTGATGGCCCGCACGCCGAAGCCGACCCGCACGACGGGGTCCTCGGCGGTGGCCGGCGCGGCAACGCTCAGCAGCGGCAGGACCAGGGCGATGGCCAGCGTGGCGACGGCGATCGGCAGGAACGAACGACGACGTGACATCTTGCTCTCCTCGTGGAGGCGATGTCGGCTCGAGCGGTCGGCTCGAGCGGTCGGCTCTTCGGGTCGCCTCCGGGAGGGGGTTCGACGTGGTCGTCGCGGATTCCTGCCGCGACGGTTCGGTTCAGGCGACGCGGGTGCGGGCGTACCGGTCGACGAACGTCGCGAGGATCCGCATCGGGTGCTCGACGGTGCGCTGGCGGGCCTTCGCGATCAGCACCTCGGCCTCGTGCGGCTCGAAGTAGCCGGCGTCGGAGTAGACATCGATGCGCGTCTCGATGCCGGGCAGGTCCAGCTCGGGGTGGAACTGGGTGGCGTAGACGTTGCGCCCGATCCGGAAGGCCTGGACCGGACAGGTGGGTGAAAAGGCGAGGCGCACCGCGTGGTCGGGCAGCTGCCGGATCGCTTCCTTGTGGCCGAGGTAGGCCTCGAACGTCTCCGGCAGGCCGGCCATCAGCGGGTCGACCCGGCCCTCGGCGGTGAGGGTGATGGTCATCGGCCCGACCGGCTCGGAGTGGGTGCGGTCCACGATCGCACCCTGGTGGGTGCCCAGCGTGCCGATGCCGTAGCACGCGCCGAGGAACGGCAGGTCGCGGGCGACGACCTGGTCCAGCAGCGCGTTGATCTCGGCCTCGACCCGCTGCTGGACGACCGATTTCTGCGGTTCGGTGACGTTGTAGGGGCCGCCGCCGAGGATCACGCCGGAGAAGTCGTCGAGGTCGATAGGGCCGAGCGGGCCCTGCTCCATCCGGACCCGGCGGAGGGTGGACTCCTCCAGGCCCGAGAAGCGCAGCATGGCGGCGTATTCGTCGTCGGCGGCACGGTCGACGGTGCGGTGGGCGAGGAGGAGGAACGGCTTCACGAGCAGCTGATCCTACGCCGGCCGGGGGGTGGGGTCCTCGTCAGCCGTTGACGGCGATGGCCGCCCGGACCAGCTCGACGAAGGCGTCCTCGTCGATCGTGTCGCCCTCGCGGATGTCGATGGCCCGTCGGGTGCCGCCGCCGAGGCTGGCGTTGAACAGCCCCGTCGGATCGTCCACCGACGCCCCCTTGGCGAACGTCAGCTTCACCTTGTCCTTGTAGGGCTCACCGGTACAGATCATCCCGTCCCTGGACCACGCCGGCACGCCCCGCATGTCGTTGGACGGCTTGCGCCACTTGATGTCCTCGACCACGTTGCTGTCGGCGCGCAGGATCAACGTCCGCAGCCGGCCGAGCACGTCCCCACGTCAGTCGCCCAGCTGGTCCAGCCAGTCGTCGATCTCGGCGCTGATCTCCTCGGACATCTCGGTGTGCTCCTGACGGTGTCGGACTGGGCGGCCCCGTCACGGTTGCGCTCCTGCCCCCGGCCGTCAAGTGCGGCACGGCACACTGCGTGTGGTGGGCCGACCGAGATACCGATCGCGCGACGAGGACTCCAGCCGCTGGGGTGCGCTGTCGCGCCGCGACGGCGACATCATCGTCTCGACGCGGAGCAAGCACGGGACTACATGGGCACAGGCGATCCTGCTCCACCTGATCCACGGCCCCGAGCTGCCGGCGCCGCTGCCGGTGGTCTCGCCGTGGATCGACCACCTCGTCGAGCCGTTGCTGGAGGTGCTCGGCCGGCTGGAGGCACAGGACCACCGGCGGGTCATCAAGACCCACACGCCGCTGGACGGGCTGCCCTGGCGGGACGGCCTGTCCTACGTGGTGGTGGCCCGCCATCCGCTGGACGCGGCGACGTCGTTGTTCCACCACATCCGCAACCTCGACCGGCGGCGGATGGCCGAGCTGGCTGGCCAGCCGGTCCCGGCTGGCCGGCCGGTCGTCGAGCTGGGCACGTGGCTGAGCCGCTGGGTCGTCGACGACGCCGACCCGCGGCAGCACCTCGACTCCCTCAACGGGGTTGCCCACCACCTGGTCGACGCGTGGAACCGGCGGGACGAACCGAACGTGGTGCTGGTCCGCTACGCCGACCTCGTGGTCGACCGGCGACGCGAGGTCGAGCGGCTGGCGACGGCCCTGGACCTGCCGCTCGAGCACGTCGACTGCACCGTGGCGGCGACGTCGCTGGAGGCCATGCGCGACAACGCCCACCGGATGGTCCCCGACCCCGTTGGCATCATCCTCGACCCCAGCCAGTTCTTCCGTGGCGGGCGGATCGGCGACGGGCGCCGGCACGACCCCCGCCTCATCCAGCGCTACGAGGAACGTGCGGCCGAGCTGTTCCCGCCGGACCTGCTGGAGTGGCTGCACGGCGGCGAGCCGGCGGCGGACCCACCGACGTGACGGGTCAGGCGCGAGGGAGGACGACCTCGAAGCAGGCGCCACCGTGCTCGGTCGTGCGGTACCGGGCCTCGCCGCCGTGGGCGCGGGCCAGCTCCTGCACCAGCCACAGGCCCAGGCCGATCCCGCCGGACCCCGATGTCGTGAACGCGTCGAACAGCTCGTCCTGCCGTTCCTCCGGCACCCCCCTGCCGTGGTCGGTGACGGCCAGGACGACCGTCTGCCCGTCCTCGACGGCGGTGACCTCCACCGGCGGCCGGCCGTGGCGCATCGCGTTGCCGATCAGGTTGTAGAGGATCTGGTCCAGCCGGTCGGGGTCGGCATCGACCATCAGGTCGCCGGGGACGGTCACCTCCACCTCGCCGTCCTTCGGGGCGAGCGCCTCGAGGGTCGCGGTCACCACGTCGGCCAGCACGGTCGGGTGAGTCTCCAGCTCCAGCTGGCCCCGTTCGACGCGGGCGAGGTCGATCATGCCGTCGGCGACCCGGGACAGCCGGGCGGCCTGCCGGCGGGCGAGGTCGAGCAGCTGGGCCTGCATGTCCGGCGGCTGGCCGGGGGTGATGGCCTTGAGGGCGCCGGCGATGGCGGTCAGCGGCGAGCGGAGGTCGTGGGCCAACGATCCGACCAGGCGGGCCCGCAGCAGGTCGACGCGGGCGACCTCTGTCAACGCCTGGGCGGTGCGTTCCCGCTCGCGGGCCAGGTCACGGGCCAGCAGGCCGGCGACGAGGGCAACGAGCAGCGCCAGCCCCATGCGGAACCCGATGGAGGAGGGGGAGAAGCTGATGTCGTCGAACCGTGCGGCCGCGAAGGACTGGCGGGCGATGTACAGCACGGTGGTGGCGCCCCACGCGACGAGCGCACCGGGCAGGCGGAACCGGGCGGCGCCGAGCAGCGGGGTGAGGAAGAGGATCGCCCAGTGCGCCGAACCGGGGTCGAAGCTGTAGGCCAGCACCAGCCCGTTGGCGACGAGGACGTCGAGGGTGGTCGTGGTCAGCGCGAGGCCACGGGCGCGGGGCAACGTGGACGGCCACCGCGTCATCAGCAGGACGAGGACCACCATGTTGACCACGGCCATGACCACGACCAGGCCGAGCGCCGCCCCCGCCCAGCCATCCGGGTAGGGCAGGGCCGCGTAGGTCACGATCTGGACCAGGCCGAAGACCGCGGCGAGGGTCCGCACCCAGAGCATGGTGCGTTCGGACCGCAGCAGGTCCGCATGGCGGCGCTCCGCAGCAGACGGTGGCAGGTCCAACGAGGTCATCAGCGGATGCATGGTGCCCGACGCTCCGTGGTGCACGCGCGACGGACGGCCAACTCGTGCCGCCGTGCAACCCCAGTCGGCCGGAGAAGTGCCGCACGCGGTAGGGACAAGCCGCCCCGGTCGTTCCCCCGCCTGCCACCTGCCCGCCAGTGCCGTCCGATCTGACGGCACCCGGGGTGGACGGTGGTGGCGTGACGACAGCGACCTGTCGTCGAGGATGGATGGATGAGGACATGCGAACGTGGATCGTGCTGGCGCTGGTGCTGGCGGTGCTGACCGGGGGGTGCTCGGCGGTGCGCGCCGACAAGGAGGTCCGGATCGTCCGCGGTGATTCCGCCAGCTGGGACACGAGGACCGTCGACGTGCTCCAACAGCAGGTGGAGGACCTGCGGACCGTCAACGGCGAGCTGCTGGCCGAGAACGCCGACCTCGACCGGATCATCGCCGACCTCGACGCCCAGCTCGACGAGGCGCTGGATCGTGCGGACGATGCCGAGGACGCGGTGGCTGCCCTGTCCTCGATGGATGCCGACCCCTCGGCCGGTGACGCTCCCGAACCGGTCCGACAGGTCGTGGTGGCCCAAACGCCCGCCCCTCCCCGTCCAGCGCCCGCGCCCGTCGGGGCCTGGTATCCGGGCCGGTGCACGACCAACCCCGACCGCGGCGACATCGTGTGCTCGACCTCCAGCGGGGACTACGTCTGCCGCGGCTCGGCGTCGCCGATGTGTGGCGGGTCCGGGTGGTTCCGGAGCCAGGGTGGGTGCGACCTGTACTGGGACGGCAGCCGGCGCTGCTGACCCGCCGCCGGGTGGGGCAGTGGTGCGAGGATCGGGGCATGCACGACCAGGACCCTGCACGACCCGCCCGCGTCGTCCACGAGGACGACCTGTCCGTGGCCGACCCCACGCCCGGCATGACCCGACGCCTGGCGTTCCGGACCGACCGCACGTGGACGGGGACGGTGGAGACCGCCCCCGGCGTGGCCAGCGGCTGGCATCACCACGGCGACCACGACAGCACGCTCTACGTCGTCGCCGGCACGCTCCGCATGCAGTCCGGGCCTGGCGGGACGGTCGTCGAGGACGCCGGCCCCGGTGACTTCCTCCACGTCCCGCCGTACGCCGTCCACCGGGAGTCCAACCCCGGCGAGGTGACCTCGCGGGCCGTGATCGTCCGGGCGGGGGAGGGCGCGCCGACGATCAACGTCGACGGACCCGCCCCGACCTGACGCTCGAGGACCGCCGGGGAACCTCCCCTCAGCTGAAATCCAGCGACCACCTCACCGTCGCCGGATCGGGTGGCGATGCAGGATGCGCCGGCCCAGCCGCCGCAGGCTCGCGTCGTCGGTGGGTGTCAGGTCGACCGGCCCGTCGTCGAGCGCCAGCCGAGCGGTCCGGATGCTGACGCCCCGCGGCAGGCCGAGCCCGCGCCCCCGCACCTCGGCGTAGAACCGCACGTGGTCGATGTCGACCGGGCCGCGGTTGGCCGGGTTCCAGTACCCGACCGGGATGCCGTGTGGCTCGCTGTCGGGGACCGCCAGCGCCACCCAGACGTCGGGGAGCGTCGCGGCCGTACGGTTCAGCTCGGCCATGAACCAGCTGGTCTCGCAGCACGGCTCGGCCTCGATCGTCCGGACGGCGTCGGGCGTCTGCAGCAGCGCGTGGGCCGAGGGCGGTTGCCAGCCATCACGGAGGCAGGCCCGCAGTGCGTCGGCCGCCAGCGCGAGCCAGTCGTCGACCCTGCCCGCCCGGCGATGCTGGATGAGGGCGGGCATGGCGGTCGCGGTCCTGGTTGCCCCCGCCTCGAACCCGCTGGGGTCGTCGAGCCGGTCGATGAAGTCGGAGATGTCGTGCTGGTCCATGGGATCCTCCCTTGTCGGTGCGATGGGGCTCACCGTGCTCCGGGGGTGCGACAGCGACGGGCGGGTCGATGCCCGTTTGTCCACAGCTCCCCCGGCGAGGACCGGGACGGCGCCTGCGGTGTAGCGTCATCGTCGATGGCTTCACCGACCGTGCCGGACCTGCCCGAGGGCCTGGTCGTCGTGGTCAAGCGCGACTGCCCGACCTGCGTGCTGGTGGTCCCCGTCCTGGAACGGCTGTGGTCCACCGGCCTCGTGACCGTCGTCACCCAGGACGACCCCGCGTGGCCGGCGACCGTCGACCCCCTCCACGACGAGGACCTGTCGCTGTCGTGGCACCACGACATCGAGGTGGTGCCGACGGTGCTCAGGGTCGCCGACGGTGAGGTGGTCGACCGGATCGTCGGGTGGGATCGCGACGAGTGGGAGGCGTTCACCCGTCTGTCCGGGCTGGGGCCGGACCTGCCGGACTTCCGGCCCGGCTGCGGCTCGCTGTCGGCCGACCCCGACGTCGCCGACCGGCTGCGGGCACGCTTCGCCGGTGACGGGCTGGCCAGCCGCCGGGTGGAGCTCGCGTCGGCCGATGACGACATCGAGGCGATGTACGACCGTGGCTGGACCGACGGGCTGCCCGTCGTCCCGCCCACCCCCGAACGGGTCGCCGCGATGCTGACCGGCACCACCCGTGCGCCCGACGAGGTCGTCGCCGTCGTCCCGCCGAACCTGGCCGAGGCAACCGTGGAGAAGGTCGCGGTCAACGCCGTCATGGCCGGCTGCCGGCCGGAGTACCTCCCCGTCGTCATCGCCGCCGTCCAGGCGGCCTGCTCGGACTCCTTCAACATGCACGGCCTGCTGGCGACCACCTACTTCGCCGGACCGGTCGTGGTGGTCAACGGACCCGGCGCCCGACGGATCGGCATGAACAGCGGCATCAACGCCCTCGGCCAGGGCAACCGCGCCAACGCCACCATCGGCCGGGCGCTGAACCTGATCGTGCGCAACCTCGGCGGCGGGCGCCCCGGCGGGGTCGACCGGGCCACCCTCGGCCAGCCCGGCAAGTACACGTTCTGCTTCGCCGAGGACGAGGACGGTTCGCCCTGGACCTCCCTCGCCGTCGAGCGCGGCTTCTCCGCCGACGCGACCACCGTGACGGTGTTCGCCGGGTGCGGGGTGCACGGCATGATCGACCAGATCAGCCGACGCCCCGAGTCGCTGGCCGCATCGATGGCCGCCAGCCTGCGCAGCGTCGCCCACCCCAAGCTGGCCATGGCGTTCGACGCGATGCTGGTCGTCGCCCCCGAACACGCCCGGGTCTTCGCCGACGCCGGCTGGGACCGCGAACGGCTCCACGCCGAGCTGGCGACGCTGCTGACCATCCCGGGCAAGGAGATGGTCCGCGGCGCCGGCGGGATCGACGAGGGGCTGCCCGAGCAGGTCGCGGACATGGACATCCCCAAGTTCCGGCCCGGTGGCCTGCTGATCGTCCATGCCGGCGGCGCCGCTGGGATGTTCTCTGGCATCATCGGCGGATGGGTCAGCGGCGAGGCCGGTAGCGACCCGACGACCGTGGAGGTGCAGGCGTGACGACCAGGTGGGTGCTCGACCCGACCGACGAGCGCACCCCGGCGGTGCGGTCGCGCAACCCTCGCCCGGCGAGCCTCGACGGGAAGGTGGTCGGGTTGCTCGACATCTCCAAGGCGCGTGGCGACGTGTTCCTCGACCGCATCGAGGAGCGGCTGCGGGATCGTGGGGTGGCGGTCGAGCGGTACCGCAAGCCGACGTTCGCCAAGCCCGCCCCCGTTGACCTGCGGCAGGAGATCGCCGAGCAGTGCTACGTCGTCATCGAGGCGCTGGCCGACTGAGGCTCCTGCACGTCGTGCAGTGTGCATGACATCGCCGACCTCGAACGACGAGGTCTCGTGGGCGTGATGGTCGCCTCGACGGAGTTCGTCCAAGCTGCCGACACCCAGGCCGACGCGCTCGGGTTCGACGCCGCTCGCGTGTTCGTGCCCCACCCGATCCAGGACCGCACCGACGCGGAGCTCGTCGCGCTGGCCGACGCGGCCTTCGAGGAGATCCTTTCCCGGGTGACCATGTGATCAGGGGCGGGCGTCCTGCAGCTTCGGGACGGTCGTAGACTCCTCTCGTGTGGCACCGCACCGTCGTTTCGTCCTGATCCTGCTGTCCCTCGCCCTCGTCCTGGCCGCCTGCGCCGGCGAGGCGGACGTATCGTCCCCTGTCGGTTCGTCCAGCGCGGAACGAACAGCCACCCCGGCTGTCGGCCCCGACGATCCGTCGACCGAGGACGCCCCCGCAACCACCGGCCCGGCGTTCGACGAGGCGACGGACGGGCAGGGCATCGCCGACGCGGCCCAGCTGACACGACCCACCTTCCCCCTCGCGGTCGACGCGACGAACCGTCACCTGGTCGACGCCGACGGCGACCCCTTCCTCATCCATGGCGACGCGGCCTGGTCACTCGTCCTGCAGCTCGACGCCCAGGAGACCGCCGACTACCTCACCACCAGGCGCGAGCAGGGGTTCAACACCCTCGTCGTCAACCTGATCGAGCACGAGTTCGCCGATGACCCGCCACGTGACGAAGCGGGCAACGACCCGTTCGCCTCGCCCGGTGACTTCTCCGCCCCCAACGACGCCTACTTCGATGCGGCGGTCGATCAGGTGCGGCAGGCCGCCGACGAGGGGTTCATGGTCCTGCTCGCGCCCGCCTACCTCGGGTTCGACGGGGGCACGGAGGGCTGGTACCAGGACATGCTGGCGGCCGGCGAACAGGTCATGGAGGACTACGGTCGTTACGTCGGACAGAAGTTCGCCGACGCCGACAACGTCGTGTGGTTGCACGCCGGCGACTACTCCCCGCCGCCCGAGGGCCTCCGGCTGGTCGAGGCCGTCGAGCGTGGGCTGGCAGCCGCTGGGGCGTCCCAGCTCCGCACCGCCCACGGCACGCCCGGGGACAGCGCCACCGACCTCGGCCTCGACCTCGCGCTCGACATCGACGCCACCTACACCTACGACCCCGCCTACGTGAAGTCGCGGGACGACCACACCGACGAGATCGACATCCCGCACTTCCTGTTCGAGACCGCCTACGAGGAGGAGCGCGACGTCACCCGGCAGGAGCTCCGGGCCCAGTCCTACGGGTCGCTGCTGAGCGGCGCCGCCGGGCAGGTCTACGGCCACTCTGCCATCTGGCAGTTCGTGTCCGTCTGGCGGGACGCCCTGGACGCGCCCGGCGCACGGGACCAGGTCCACGTCCGCACCCTCTTCGAACGCCTGCCGTGGACGGTGCTCGAACCCGACCTCGACGCATCGCTGGTCGTGGAGGGATCCGGCAACTACGGCCAGGAGGACTTCGCCGTGGCAGCGGCCACCGCCGACCGCAGCGTGTCCGTGGTGTACCTGCCCACCTTGCGGTCCATCGCGCTGGACCTCCGGCAGGACCCGTCAGGGGCGACCGTGCGGTGGTACGACCCCGTCGACGGCACCACCGTTGACGCCGCCCCCGAGCTGACCGCCACCGGGGTCCGCGTGGCACCGCCGGGAAGCAACGCCGGTGGTGACGACGACTGGGTCCTGCTGGTCGAGGCAGGTGGCGACGGCGGGGCCGAGGAGCTGTCGAGGATCGAGGGCAGCGAGCGGATCGCCACTGCCGTCGCGGTGTCCCAGCGCGTGCTCGACGGTGCGGGGGCGGTGGTCCTCGCCAGCGCGGCGACGTTTCCCGACGCGCTGGTGAGCGCGCCCCTGGCGATCGCCGAGGACGCCGCCCTGCTGCTGACCGACCGGTCGGCGGTCCCGCAGGTGACGCTGGACGAGATCGACCGGCTGGGGGCCGGACGGGTGATCGTGCTGGGCGGCCCGGCGGCCATCGACGAGGCGGTGGTGCGGGCCCTGCGCCAGCGGGGGCTCGACGTCGAGCGGGTGAGCGGCGAGGACCGCATCGCCACGGCTGTGGCGGCCGCCCAGCGGACCGGCGGGAACCCGTCGATCGTGGTCCTCGCATCGGGCTTCGCCTTCCCCGACGGGCTGTCCGGGGCGGCCCTGGCCGGCGCACTCGAGGCGCCGCTGCTGCTGACCGACGGCCGCACGGTGTCGGCGGGGACCGGAGCGGTGATCGGGCAGGCCGAGGTGCTGGTGGTCGGTGGGCAGGCGGTCGTCGACGAGCAGGTGCTGGACGACCTGCGGGCGCAGGGCGCCACCGTGACCCGCCTCGGGGGCGATGGCCGCTACGACACCTCCCGGCTGGCGGCGGAGGAAGCCGTCGCCCGGACGGGCCAGCCGGCATCGGTGTGGATCGCGACCGGCCGTGACTTCCCCGACGCGCTGTCCGCCGCGGCAGCCGCCGTTCGCGACGACGGTGTCGTCCTGCTGACCGAGGGGCTGGCCGGCGCCGTCCCGTCGTCAACCGCGTCGGCGCTCGGATCGCTGGGGACGTGTCGCTCGCAGGTTCGACTGGTTGGTGGGGCCGCCGCGATCTCCGCCTCGCACGAGCGGGCGATCGCCGGCGTCCTGGGGTGTTGACCACCGTGGGCCGGCCGGTGCGGCGCGGTGCCGGAGGGATGATCGTCGCATTGGCCCTGCTGGCTGCCATGGTTGGCTGCGCCGAGGACACGGCGTCGACCGACGGCGCCGGCGCGGCCAGCCCGACCGTGGAGGACGCGACGGTGCAGCAGTCGTTCCCGGACGTCATCGACGCCGAGCTGGCACGGTCCGGGGAGGCGTGGACGCTGTCGGCGACGATCTCCTCGCCGTACGACTCACCCGAGCGGTACGCCGACGCCTTCCGTGCGCTGGCGCCCGACGGGTCCGAGCTCGGTGTGCGCGTGCTGACCCACGACCATGCCAACGAGCAGCCGTTCACGCGGTCCCTGACCGGCTTGGTCATCCCCGACGGCGTCGAGGAGATCACCGTGGAGGGCCGTGACCTCGCCAACGGCTGGGGCGGCCGGACGGTCACCGTGGCCGTGCCCGGCTGAGGCCCGGCACACCGCCGTCAGAAGTCGAAGAGCTCGTCGAGGTCGACGGTCACGTCGGTCACCCCAACGGGCTCGAGGAGACCGCTGGTCAGGCGGTCGATGGTTGCCCACGTGCCGTCTGGCCGGGGGTCGGTGTGGCGGATCACCACGCGATGGACGGCGTCGATGACCCAGTACTCGGGATAACCAGCGGCCGCGTATCGCCTGGCCTTCTCGCCGAGGTCGAACGCGAGGCTCGACTCGGCCACCTCGATCACCAGCAGCGCTTCGCTGGTCTTCCCGACGCCGCCGTACCTGGGCAGCGGGAGGATCGACAGGTCGGGTTCGGGTTCGGAGATGTCGTCGACCTGCAGGGGCCCCTGGACGCTGACCGAGTGTCGCCCGTGGACCTGGTGGGCCAGGATCATCGTCAGGTCGACGATCAGCTGGAAGTGGGGGTCCTTCTGCGGGGTCATCTCGATCAGCAGCCCTCCGACGAGCTGCACCTTCGAGCCCTCGAAGACCCCGAGGTCGATCAGGCGGTTGTACTCCTCCCGCGTGAGCGGGCGGAACTCGTCGGGGAGCGTCGTGGGTGGCGCGAGCAACGTGGTCATCTCCCGTTGATGGTCGCCGGATGGAGCCCGCCGGGCCGTGCGACGGCCGGGCGCCGTGGACAACCGTAGTCCATCCGAGGCGCCCGTGGCGGTGCCGTGGGCCGGCCTCGAGCAATGACTAATCGACAGTTGTCAACAGGTGTGGACACAGCTTTACGAGATTTAAGATGTAATGAACAGCACTGTTGGACAAGGGGTGCTCGACATGCGGAACCACGTACACGTGAACGGATGGGGCTTGTTGGGGTCGGACCTGGGGTTGGCCGTGCTGGAGGAGGCCGACGAAGGAGAGGTCGCAGCAGCTGCCGAGCGGCTGCTGGCGGGCGGGTCGGCAGCCGTCGCGATCGCGGACGGGGTCGACCGGTTGGGGTTCGACATGGCCGACTCGGGCTGGGCCGGTGCGATGGCTGACGCCTACATGGGGTCGTGGCAGACGCTGGTCGAACCCTGCAAGGGCATGGCCGAGACTGCCGAGTACGCAGGTCGTGCCCTCTCGGGGTGGGCCGAGACGCTGCAACTCCTGCGGGCCGAGGCACGAAGGCTCCTGGCCGACGTGGAGGCACACATCGCGAGTGGCACCAGCAGGACGATCGACGGGTGCAGCTGCTGGGCGAGGCCGACGACCTGACTCGCCGTGCAGACCGACTCGAGGGAGTGCAGGGCCAGGAACCCCACCAGCGGTCCCTCCGCATGCGGGCGTCGTCGCGGTACGAGGCCGCGAACGCTGCTCGGGACCGATGCACGACGCTCGAGGCCGACCTCGCGCGGCTGCATGTCCGGGCTCGGCAGCTGGACGAGGCGTTCGCCGATGGTGCCGCCGCGGTGGCACGGACCCTCCGGGCGAACACGCCGACCATGGACGGCCGGGTGACGTTCGACGGAGGTGTGCCGTGTGCGGTGCCGCGCCCCGAGACGCCTTCGTGGCCGCGGTGTTCGACACCTTCAGCGGTCGCGTCATGGCCGAGCTGCGAACACACGCCCCCGAGCTCGCCGAGGTCATGGCCGGGTCTTCGACGAGCCACAGCTGGTCGCGACGCCGGTCGTGCGCAACGGGGTGGCGGCGGGTGTGGCGGACGTGGCGCAGGTGGGGCAGGCGATCCTCGGCCTGGTCGGCACGGTGGCCTTCGTCATCGGTTCCGGGGGGGACCCTCCTGCTGGTCGGGAGCATCGCCCTTGGCGCGACGGAAGCGATCGCGGGTGCCGTCGCCGGAGAACCCGAACACGTGGACCATGGGTTGCTCGCGGGCGCAGTTGCGGCGGGAGGGGTCGTGCGGCTGCCCGGTGCGCTCGCCGGCGTTCCCGGTCAGATGGCGACGTCGCTGGGTTTCGCCCTGGACGGCGCACACCCCGGCAATTCGCCGGGCTTCCTCCTCGACGTTCCGGAGGACACGCTCGGTCCGGTGCTCGAGGTCCTGGCCCGCATCGATGCCCAACGGCGCGACGTCACCTCCGGGATCGACCTGCCGACGTCACCGGCCGCGCTCGTCGACCCCCGGATTCCCGTGCTGGTGGACGTCCCCTCATGGGCCCATGGCCCCGGTGCGCCAGGCCAGCGCAACGATGTGCGGAACCCACACCCCGCCGACGATGACCAGGGCGAAGAGGACGTCACGACTCACCCGGCGCCATGGCAACCGGGCCACCCGGATGGCCGCCAACCACAGGACAGCCATGTCGATGGCCACGCTGAGCACGAGGTTCGCCGTCTCGGACGTGGTCAGGGGGAACGGCGCCGCCAGCACGAAGGGAAGGGCCCCGAGCGAACCGGCCGCGTACTCCACGAACATCAGTCGACGGTCTCGGCGATCGACGGGGCCCGCGAGGGCCACGGTGGGCACCCAGGTCAGGTCGGCCTTCGCATCGTCGAAGTGGCCATGACCCACGAGCTCGGCGTGCTCGAGGAACCGCTGGCGTTCGGCGGTGCCGTCGCTCCGGCCGCGTAGGGCAAGGCTGATGACGAGGATCACCCCGACCCCGACGACCTGGGCGCTCACCCCGAGGAGGAGGACGGCAGTGGGCACCACGACGAGCAGTGCCGCGACGATCGCCAAGCGCTGCTCGACGGTGATCGTCGGCACGTCCCCGAACCGCAGGCGTACCAGCCGCTCCGGGGTTGCGGCGTCGGCGACCACGACCTCACCTTGCTCGCTCGCGTCGACGCTGGCCTTCGGCCCGAACTGCCACTCCCGTGCGCCTCGTCGGAGCACGACGCGGCCGTCGGTGTAGGCACGAAGGCTGCCGGGCTGCATCCGCCCGTGTCCGGGCGCGAGGGACACCGTCATCTCCAGCTCGGCGTCGTTCCTGTCGATCCCTGCCGTCGTCATCCGGCCCTACCCCCTGCCACCACCATGTCGGGGGCAATCTAGCGCGAGCCGCACGAGGGCCCGAACGGTTGTGCACAGCCTTGTTCCTCCCGGCCCCTACGCGATCTGGGGGATGTGCGCGTCCGCGAGACAGGCGATGATCCACACCCATGGACATCGCGCTCCTGCTGGCCGCCTTCGGGTTCGGCTTCCTTGCGCGCACCGTTGGGCTGCCCCCGCTGATCGGGTACATCGCCGCCGGGTTCGTCCTCCACGGGTTCGGGTTCGAGGCCACCTCCGCCATCGAGGTCGTCGCCGACGTCGGGATCCTCCTGCTGCTCTTCGGCATCGGCCTGAAGCTGCGGGTCCGCACGCTGGCCGCGCCGCAGGTCTGGGGCACCGCCACCGCCTTCGCGGTCCTGGCCACCGCCGGGATGGCTGGCCTGCTCTGGCTCGTCGGATGGCTCGGCCTCCCGCTGGCCGCCGACCTCGACCCCGTCGGGCTGGTCGTCATCGGGTTCGCCTTCTCCTTCTGCTCCACCGTGTTCACCGTCAAGGTCCTGGAGCAGGGCAACGAAACGGCGTCGGTCGCCGGCCGCGTCGCCATCGGCGTGCTGATCCTGCAGGACGTCTTCGCCGTGGCCTTCCTCGTCGCGGTCGGCGGCACCCAGCCCTCCCCTTGGGCGCTGCTTGTCGTCCCGGCGTTCCTGATCGTCGGTCCGCTGCTCGGCTGGCTCCTCGACCGGGTCGGCCACGGCGAGACGCTGGTGCTCCTCGGGTTCACCGCGGCCGTCGGTGTCGGCGCCGAGCTGTTCTCGCTGGTCGACCTCAAGCCGGACCTGGGCGCGCTCGTCGCCGGGATCCTGCTCGCCAACCATCGACGTGCCCCCGAGCTGGCCAGCCGGCTGCTGGACTTCAAGGACCTGCTCCTCGTCGGGTTCTTCCTGTCCATCGGGCTGGCCGGCATCCCGACGGGGCCCGCATGGGCGATCGGCGGCATCGTCCTGGTCGTCCTCCCCCTGCGCACCCTCCTGCTGGTCTGGTTGTTCACCCGGTTCCGACTGCGGGCCCGAACCTCCCTCGGCGCGGCGCTCCACCTGTCGACCCACAGCGAGTTCGGCCTGATCGTGGCGGCGGCCGCGCTGGGGGAGGGGCTCATCGACGAGGAGTGGCTGGCCGCCCTCGCCGTGGCGGTCGGGCTGTCGTTCGTGGCGGCGTCGATCGGGGGGCGGCTGCGGTACGCGCTTCACGGGCGGGTGGGCGACGCCCTGGCCTCCCTCGAGCGACATCCGACCGTGGCCGAGGACGCGGTCATCGACATCGCCGACGCGCGGATCCTGGTCTTCGGGATGGGGCGGGTCGGCACGGGCGCCTTCGACGAGCTGGTCATCCGTCGAGGCAACTGCGTGCTCGGCGTCGATGTCGACGAGGCCAAGCTGCTGCGCCATGTCGGGAGGGGGCGCAACGTCATCCGGGGCGACGCGCTGGATCGGGACTTCTGGGAGCGGGTCCGGCTGCACCCCGACGTCGAGCTCGTCGTGGTGACCATGGGCCGCCACCACGCCAACGTCGAGTGCGTCAAGCGGGTCCGCGAGTTCCTCCCCGACGTGCGCATCGCCGCCGTCGCCAACTACCCCGACCAGGTCGCCGAGCTGCAGGCCGCCGGCGTCGACGTGGCCCGCAACCTTCACGAAGAAGCCGGGCAGGCCCTCGCCGACGACACGCTCGGCGCGATCCACGGCACCTGACACCCTCCCGCCCCCGCGGTCTCGTTGTCGTGGAGTTCACGGATATTGATGCGCCTGCTTGTCGTGGTGCCCTAGTGTTCTACCGACCAGTCAGTAGATCGTCTGTTGCGCGCTGGGGAACGGCGCGAACGACAGGCGCATCAGTCGCCCTCGTGGCGAGAGCCGACCGCCCCCTCGGGCGGTGATGACACATGGAGAACACACGATGCACGACAGGGCCACCACGACACCGACCCGGGCGATCGCGTTCGCGCTGCTGCTGGTCATGATGCTGACCGCTTGCAGCTCCAGCGACGGTGACGCCGCAGACACCGGCACCGACGAGGCCGCGGACGCGACCGACGCAACCGAGGCCGCAGGGCCCGACGACGAGGCTGCGGGAACCGAGGACTGCGAGTCCGGCATCGAAACGCGGTTCGCCCACCACCTCGGTGACACCGTGATCGGCCACGACGCGTTCGTCGCCATGGGCGAGGAGATCGAGGCGGCCACCGACGGCCGGATCACCATGGAGGTCTTCCCCGCCGGGCAGCTGGGCGGCATCGCCGAGTGGGCGGGCCTGCTCCGCGACGGCGTGATCGAGTTCGCGTGGTCCGACGCCTCGACCCTGGGTGCGGTCGTGCCCGACGTCGCCGCACCGAACCTGCCGTTCCTCTTCGAGAACGAGGAGGAGTTCCACCAGATCATGGACGGGCCGATCGGTGAGGACATCAACGCGCTGATCCTCGAGGAGGCCGGTATCGAGATCCTCGGCTGGTCCTCCGTGGGCGCGCTCATCCCCTTCTTCGGCGGCGTCGACGCCGCGACCACCCCAGAGGATCTGCAGGGCCTGGCCATCCGCGTGCCCGAGGCCCCCGTCGCCGTCGAGGCCTGGCGGCTGCTCGGTGCCGAGCCGGTCGCCATGCCGCTCGGTGACGCCTACACCGCGCTGCAGACCGGGGCGATCAACGCCTACTGGCTGCCGTACTGGGCGACCCGTGCAACCTCGATGTACGAGGTCAGCGACAGCATGAGCGAGCTGCCGGTCGCCTACGCCAACCTCGCCATCGCCGTCGACCCCAACTTCCTGTCCGGGCTGTGCGAGGCCGACCAGGCCGCCATCCGGACCGCCGCCAGCAACGCCGAGGCCGCCAACCGCGAGGGCTGGCCGGCCGCTGACGTCGCCGACCGCGAGTACCTCATCGAGCAGGGCATCGAGGTCGCCGAGGTCGAGGACGTCGACGCCTTCCGCCAGCTCGTGCTGCCGCAGTGGGAGGAGTTCGAGGCCAACGCCACCACCGACCTGTTCACCCGCATGCGGGCGGAGCTCGGGCGGTGACCCGGGCGCCCTCCCGGCTGGACTCCGCCTGGCGGCTCTACGTCAGGGCGCTGCAGGTCACCGTGGCGGGCCTGCTGCTGCTGGTGATCGGCATCACGCTGACGAACGTCCTCAACCGGTACGTGGGGCTGGTGACCGTCGACTGGACCGACGAGACGGCCCGACGGATCCTCGTGTGGATGACGTTCGTCGGCGGTGCGCTGGCGGTCGCCAACGGCTCGCACCTGCGGATCGACACCCTGTCGGTCGACGCCGACAGCCGGGCCGGCAGGGTGCTGCGCTGGATCGTCGGCGGGCTGTCGGTGGTGTTCTTCCTGCTGCTCGCGACGGAGGGCCTGCGGTTCGCCGTCGCCAACCTCGACCGGCTGAGCCCGGCCATGGAGGTCTCGACGACGTGGACCTTCGCCAGCGGCCCGATCGGTGGCCTGCTGTTCCTGCTGGCCTTCCTCGGCCGGGTCCTCCTCGGGGAGCCGGACCCGGTCCGGATCGAGGAGTCCGTGGCCGTTGATGGCGACGCCGATGCGGTCGTCGTCGAGCGGGGAGGGGTGGTCTAGGTGGAAGGCGTCGCGCTCATCGGGGTCTTCCTCGTCATGTCGGCCATCGGTGTGCCGCTGGCCTACGCCATGGGGGTGTCGACGCTGGCGGCGATGCTGTGGCTCGACATCCCGCTGACGGCCCTGTTCAGCCGCTCGTTCGCCGGCATCGACTCCTTCAGCCTGCTGGCGATCCCGTTCTTCATCTTCGTCGGCGAGCTGCTGACCGGTGGAGGGATGTCCCAGCGCATCATCGACTTCGCCAACTCCCTGATCGGCTGGGTCAAGGGTGGGCTCGGCCTGGTGAACGTCGGCGGCAGCGTGCTGTTCGCCGGGGTGTCCGGGTCGTCCGCGGCGGACACCGCAGCCATCGGCGGGGTCATGATCCCCGCCATGAAGAAGGCCGGCTACGAGCCGGGCTTCGCCGCCGCGGTGACCGCCAGCTCGGCGACGATCGGGTCGCTGATCCCACCGAGCGTGCTGCTGATCATCTACGGCGGCATCTCGGGGTTGTCGATCGGCGACCTCTTCCTCGCCGGGGTCCTGCCGGGCCTGTCCGTCGGGCTGGCGCTGGGCATCATCACGTGGTGGTCGGGACGCAAGCAGGTCGGTGCACAGGTGCCGTTCTCGCTGGCCAACGTCTGGCGCACCGCCAAGCGCTCGATCCTCGCCGGGGTGCTGCCCGCGCTGCTGGTCTACGGGATCCTCGAGGGGCTGTTCACCGCGACCGAGGGTGGCGTCGTCGCCGTCGTCTACTCGCTGGTGATCGGCAAGCTGGTCTACCGCGAGCTGACCTGGTCGATGGTTGGCCGCATGGCGATCCGGACCGGTGAGCTGACCGGCGTCCTGCTGCTGCTGCTGTTCGTGGCGACGAGCTTCGCATGGGTGCTGGCGTTCGTCGGCCTGCCCCGCCTGGTCGTGGATGCGCTGGTCGGCCTGAGCGACAACCCGCGGATCATCCTGCTGGTCGTCATCGGGTTCCTGCTGGTGTTCGGCATGTTCGTCGAGACCGTCGCCGCGGCCACGATCATCACCCCGGTGCTGCTGCCCCTCGGGCCCGAGCTGGGACTGGACCCGCTGCACCTCGGCATGATCATCATCACCGCGCTGCTGGTCGGCACGGTGACCCCGCCCGTGGGGATCCTGCTGTACATCTGCGCCGGCCTGGCCGACGTCGGTACGGGTCAGGCGGTGCGTGCGGTCACGCCGTTCCTCGCCGTGTTGGCGCTGGTCGTCGTCGTGGTGGCGTTCGTGCCCGAGCTGACCGTCTGGCTCCCGTCCCTTGCGTTGTAGCGGGGCGGGCCGACGGGTGTCGGCTCGCCCCCGTTCATCTCCCGGGATGTTGCTGTACTAGCGTCCTCCGCATGCGGATCGTCGTCTCGGGCACCCATGCAAGCGGCAAGAGCACCCTCGTCGCCGACTTCGCGCGCAGGGCAGCGGGGTTCGAGGTGTTCCCCGACCCCTTCGAGCTGCTCGACGAGACCCCGGACGATCCCGACGTGGACGTGTTCCTGGCCCAGCTGTGGCTTTCGGCCGACCGGCTCGTCGAGGTGCCGGCCGGGGCGCGGGTGATCGCCGAGCGTGGGCCGTTGGACTTCGTCGCCTACCTCGACGCGCTGGAGGCGCTGGGTCGTCCGGCCGCCCCGGAGGCGGAACGCGAGCGAGAGGTCGGGGCGGCGGCGGACGCGATGCAGCACGTCGACCTGCTCGTGGTGCTGCCGCTGTCGACGCACGACCGCATCGAGGTGTCGGAGGACGAGGACCCCGAGCTGCGCACGGCGATGGATGCGGCCCTGCTGGACCTCGTCGATGCCCCAGCGGTCGTCGCAGGGACGCGGGTCCTGGAGGTCAGCGGGCGGCCGGAGGAACGGCTGGCCCAGCTTGTGGCCGCGACCACGGGGTGACGGCTGTGTGGGCGGTGTCGGTCTCGCTCACGTCGTCGCTGGTGTCAGGTCTCGCAGGCGATGCCGTCGCCGTCCCCGTCGAACTGTGACCGGTAGTGCGGATGCGAGCGGGACATGTTGGAGTGCCCGTGCGCGCGTTCCTCGCTGCAGTTGCGGCCGACACCCGCGCCCGAGGTGTGCGTGTCAGCGGGTTGCTGGGCGGGGGAGGGGCTGGTCGTGACGTCGTCCGGCGACACGCCCGTGTGGGCGGGCGGGTCGTGGCTCCCCCGGTTCGGTCCGCACACCCGGCCGCCGTTCCAGTAGACGTCGCAGGTGCCGCGGGTCTCCATGCGCGACCTGGTGCCGCAGGCTGGTGAGGCCGACCCCCGACAGACGTACTCGCCGGTGTTGGTCTCGCACACGATGTCGCCCCGGTCGGGGTTGATCACGCAGTTGCCTCGATGGGCGGTCGTGGAGGCAGGCCGAGGTGCGGGTGCGGCCACCGGCTGGAGGGTTGCCGTCGTGTCCTCTTCCAGGGTCGTTCGGGCATCGCGGACCTCTCGTTCGAGCCGCCGGCGCTCGGCATCCAGGGCACGACGTTCGTCGTTGAGGTCGTCGATCTCGGCGTCCAGCTCCTCGACCTCACCTCGCCGCTCGTCGAGCAGCTCGCCGAGGGCCACGAGCTCGGCCTCCGCGTCCTCGACCCTCCGCTGGGTGGACAGCGCCTGACCGGCGAGCTGCTCGTTGCGGCTCAGCAGCTCGGCCCGTTCCTCGCGAAGCTCGCTGATGTCGGTCGGTGCGATGGCATCCGGGGTCGAC
Source organism: Euzebya rosea (assembly GCF_003073135.1). Taxonomy (NCBI): domain Bacteria; kingdom Bacillati; phylum Actinomycetota; class Nitriliruptoria; order Euzebyales; family Euzebyaceae; genus Euzebya; species Euzebya rosea. Next base: position 20,298 of record NZ_PGDQ01000012.1, on the reverse strand, counting down.
GGCGGCGCGCATCCCGCGAGGAGGGCTGCCGCCGTCAGCCATGCCGCGACGGTCCGCGAAGGACTGCTCATGGTTGCTGGGTTCCTGACTGCGTTGAGGACGTGACCGGCCCCGCGACTGCGGTCGCAGGGCGCCGGAGGAGGGAACGAGCGAATGTCCCCGGTGTTACGCACCAGCCTCCTCCGCCAGTGGCGTCACATGTGACGGTGGCGCAGACCGATGGTCACTTCGAGCCGTGGCCGGCCGGGCAGGGGCCGAACGGTCGGGTGCGGGCCTGAGGGGGCGCCGCACAGTGGACCGTCGACGTGCCGCCATGCCGCCGCGCCCGAGCCCACCCTCCCGCTCCGCGCCTGCGCTTGCCCTGACCTTCCCCCCGCGGCGCGTCGACCGACGTGAGGAGCTTTCCCCCATGCCCGTCCTTCGACGCCTGTCCCCGTTCCTGCTGATCGCCGTGATGGCCCTGCTGCCATCGACGGCCTCCGCCCTTCCCCTCGGCCCCACCGCCCCGACCGACAGCCTGACCACCGAGCCCGAGGACGACGCCGACGCCGAGCCCGACGCCGAGGAGGGGATCTTCTTCCCGGTCCGCCTGCCGCTCGACGCGATGGACAACACCTGGGGCGCGCCGCGGTCCGGCGGCCGCAGCCACCAGGGCACCGACATCCTCGCCCCGCAGATGGCCCCCGCCTACGCCACCGTCGACGGCGAGATCATCCGCGCCAGGGGCGAGGACTGCGTCGATGGCCAGGTCTGTCGGGACTACTACCTGGCGATCGCCGGCGACGACGGCCGCGGGTACCTCTACATCCACCTCAACGACGACACCCCCCACCGGCCCAACGGCTGTGACGGCCTCGGCGGGGTCGAGCACGCCTTCGCCCCACGGCTCGTCGAGGAGCTCCGGCAGCGCGGCACCCTCGAGGGCGTCCGTGTCGAAGCCGGGGAGCACATCGGCTACACCGGCTCCTCCGGCAACGCCGACTGCGGCGTGGACCACATCCACTTCGAGATCTGGGAGGGCTACGACTGGGGCGCCTCCGGCCGGGTCAACCCCTACGACGAGCTGGTCGCCGCCATCGACGCCGGCAACACCCGCCACGAGGTCGACGACCTCGGCGCCCCGGCCATCCGGGCCCTGCTGGCCTCACAGCTGGCGATCACCCTGAACTAGCGACACGTCGAGCCGACCGCAGCTCTCCCTCCAACACCGACGGCGAGATCTGCTGGCAGGGTGCGGTCGTTGCGGACCGTGCTGATCGGAACCTGTCCGTCCTTGCCACCATCCGGGGGCATGACCTACCGTGACTAGTGTCTGACCGACGGTCGGCAGGCGGCGGGGTCAAGGGGATTGCGGGATGGGTGGGAATCGTTCGCGTCGCGCTGCGGCGATCGTTGTCGTGCTGGGCGTGTTGCTGACTGGGCTGCCGGCGTCGGCGCAGCCCTCAGCAGCGCCGTTCTGTGATCCCCAGGACGGAGGCGCCACCGGTGGGGCCGCGGACTTCGCGTTCGTCATCGACACGTCGGGCTCGATGAGCAGCAACGATCCGCAGCGGATCCGTGTCACCGCCTCCCAGAACTTCGTGGACGCCTTCATCGACGGTGATCAGGGGGCGGCCGTCCGGTTCTCCAGCAGCGCAAGCCTGCTGCAGGCCCTGACCGCGGACCGCGACCTGGTCAAGCAGCGGCTCACCTCCGCCGGCGCCGCAAGCGGTGGCACGAACATCGGTGCCGGCGTGCAGACGGGGCTCAACGCCCTTGCCGCAACCCCGGACCCCGACCGTCCCCAGTACCTCATCCTGCTGACCGACGGGCAGGGCTCGTACTCCAACGGCCTGACCCAGCGGGCGATCGACGAAGGCGTGGTGATCTACGCCGTCGGTCTCGGTCGGGGACACAACGCGGGCTTCCTGCGGGGGGTCGCCGAGCCCACCGGGGGGCGCTACGTCTACGCCGAGGCCGCGCAGGACCTCATCACCGCCTTTGCCGACATCCGCGAGGAGACCAACGACGACCTCTGCCCGGCCCCCACCGTCGACGCCGGCGGTCCCTACACCGTCGACGAGGGCGCGGCCCTGACCCTCCTGGCCACCGGCACCGTTGCCCCCGACGCCCAGCCGGCCATCCACGACTGGGACCTCGACGGTGATGGGACCTTCGAGACGCCGGGCCGCACGCCGCGGCTGTCGACCGTCGACATCGATGGTCCCACCTCCCTCGTGGTCACGGCCAGGGTCTGCGACGTCCTGGGTCAGTGCGCCACCGATACCGCCACCGTGGACGTCCTCAACGTCGCCCCGCAGGTGTCAGCTGGCCGTGACCGCACCGTCTTCCGTGACGAGCTCGTGGCCCTGAACGGGCGCTTCGCAGACCCTGCCGGGTCGCTGGACGACCGCTATGCCACCCGCTGGACGATCGCCGACCGGGATACCGGCGACCCCATCGGCGACCCGGTGGATGCCGACCTCGAGCACGGGCAGACGGCGGGTCACACGCTGTCCTTCACGACCCCCGGAACCTACGAGGCGAGGCTCGACGTCACTGATGCCGACGGCGCCACCGGAACCGGCGGCCTGACCGTCAGGGTCCTGAACCAGCCCCCCGACTGCAGCGCCGCCGCGCCTTCCACCGGTGAGCTGTGGCCGCCCGACCACCGCGTGGTCGACGTCACCCTCGACGGGGTCGTCGACGGCGATGGTGACCCCATCGACGTCGTCGTCACCCAGATCCGCGCCGACGAGCCGGTCGAGGCGAACGGCGACGGCACCGGCTCTCCCGATGGCTCGGGTATCGGCACGGGGACCGCCAGCCTTCGTGCAGAACGGCAGGGCGGCGGGAACGGCCGCGTGTACCACGTCACCTGGACCGCCACCGACCACCTGGGTGGGGCATGCCAGGTCACCGCCACCGTGGCGGTCCCGCACAGCAGGGGGCCCCGGGGCGCTGCCGTCGACGACGGCCCGCTGTACGACGCGACCGCAGGCACCGCGCCCGCACCGGATGCGCCGTTCTCCACCGACGACCGATTCCACCTCACCGAGGGCCGCACCATCACCGTCCCGGCGCCCGGAGTGCTGGGCAACGACACCGACCCTGACGGCGATGCGCTGGCAGCCGCGCTCGTCGAGGACGTCACGGTAGGCACCCTCGTTCTCCAGCCCGACGGTGCGTTCGAGTACACCCCACCCACGGACCACGTCGGCCTCGTCACCTTCCGCTACACGGCTTCCGACGGTGCCCACGACTCACCGGCGGCCACGGTGCAGCTGCACGTCGCACCAGCCCGTGACGGCGTTGCCAACACCCCGCCCACGCTGGGCAGCACCGACGCCGTCACGGACGAGGACGTCCCGATCGTCGTGTCCTCGCAGGCCAACGACGCCGACGGGGACCTGACCACCCTCGCCGTGGACGTCACGCCGACCCACGGGACGGCACACCTCGAGGGCACCGGCGTCGTCTACTCGCCGGACGCCGACTTCCACGGCACCGACACCTTCACCCTCCTCGCCACCGACGGCGAGGCCGTGTCGCCCCCCGCCACCGTCACCGTGGTCGTGGCCCCGGCCAACGACCGGCCCACTGCCGCGCCCCACCTGGCCACGATCGCGGAGGACACGTCCGCCACCATCGACCTGCTCAACGACGTCATCGACATCGACGGCGACAGCGTGACGGCCACCGGCATCACGCAGCCAGACGACGGCGGTGACACGACGATCGACACCGACGCCGGAACCGCGCACTACACCCCCGTCCCCGACGGCAACGGCATTGCGACCTTCGCCTACCGGATCGACGACGGGGCCGGTGGAATCGACCACGACTGGGTCACGGTCACGGTCACCGAGGTCAACGACCCGCCGCTCGTCGGTCCGGACGCGGCCATCACCGACGAGGACGTGCCCGTCGACCTCGCGGTGGCCGACCTCCTTGGCAACGACCTGCCCGGCCCGGACAACGAGTCCACCCAGGCCCTCGCCCTCACCGCGGTCAGCGTCGGCCCCGACTCCCACGGCACCGCGCGCCTGGACAGCGACACGGGGCTGATCACCTACACCCCGGACACCGGCTACGAAGGACTGGCCACCTTTACCGCGACGGTCTGCGACGACGGCACCACCGCGGGCAGCCCCGACCCGCGGTGCACGATCGGTGCCGTCGAGGTGACGGTCAACCGGGTCAATGCACCCCCAGTCGCCGCCGACGGCAGCGTGACCACCGACGAGGACACCCCCGTCCAGGTCGTCCTGTCGGGCAGTGATCCCGACGGCGATCCGCTGGCCTGGCACATCCTCTCCCACCCGGCCCACGGGTCGCTGACCGGGAGTGGGAACACACGGACCTACACCCCCGACCCGGACTACGCGGGCACCGACGAGCTGCGGTTCGCCACCGATGACGGCGAGGACCGCTCTGCCCCGGCCACGGTCACCATCACGGTCGTCCCCACCCCAGACGCACCGATCGCCACCGATGACCAGGCGACGACCGACGAGGACACCGCAACGACCATCGACGTGCTGGCCAACGACCGCGACCCCGACGGGGACCCGCTGACGATCGTCCTCCTCGACCCGCCGGTCAACGGCAGCGCCACCCACGACGGAGCGAGGGTCACCTACACCCCCGCCGTCGACTTCGCCGGCGCCGACTCGCTCCGCTACACCGTGGAGGACCCCTCCGGCCTGCAGGCGACCGCACGGCTCGACATCACGGTCACTCCGGTCAACGACATCCCCACCGCCGACGACGTGCGCGTCACGACGACGACCGACACCGCCGTGTCGGTGACGCTGACCGGCCGCGACGTCGAGGGCAGCCCCTTGGCGTTCGCGGTCCTCGACCCGCCGTCCAACGGCAACCTCGATGGGACCGCCCCGGACCTGACCTACACCCCGACCGTCGGCTTCACGGGGACCGACTCGTTCACCTACACCGCCTCCGACGGGGACGCCGAGTCCGCTCCCGCCACCGTGACGGTCGTGGTCAGCCCCGCCGACGTCACCCCGCCGACCGCTGTGGACGACCGCCACACCACCCCGGTGGACGTCGAGCTCGTCGTGGACGCTCCCGGCGTCCTCGGCAACGACGACGCCGGCACCGGTGACGCCCTCGTGGCGACCGCGGTCGACCAGCCCACCGGAACGCTGCAGCTAGGCAGCGACGGCAGCCTTCGCTACACCCCGCCCGCCGGCTTCAGCGGTACGGACCGGTTCACCTACACCGCCAGCAACTCCGCGGGCAGCGACCAGGCCGTCGTCACCATCGACGTCATCCCGGACGGCAGCGGCGACGACGCCTTCGACCATGTGGTCGTGGAGTCCGCCGCCACCGCGCTGCTCCCCGGCGGGCAGCAGCAGCTGGTCGCCGATGGCGTCCGAGCAGACGGCACGGCCACCGACATCGCCGACCGCGCCCAGTGGACATCCACCGACCCCGCGGTCGCCACAGTGGACGACCGTGGACTCGTCACCGCCACCGGCCCGGGAACCGCCACGATCACCGCCTCCGCAGGTGGCACGAGCGGCAGCATCCAGGTCGACGTTGCCGCCGCGGTCCCCGACGACGACATCGCCCCGACGGCGGCCATCACCGCTCCGACCGACGGGCAGGACATCGGCGACATCGTCGAGGTCGTGGGGACCGCCGACGACGCCAACCTGTTGCGCTACGAGCTTGCCCTTGCCCCGGTGGGCACCGCGGACTTCACGGTCCTCGCCGAGTCCGTCACCCCCGTCGTCGACGGCGCGCTCGGCCAACTCGACCCGACCCTGCTCCGCAACGGGCAGTACGAACTGCGCCTGGAGGTGACCGACCGTGGCGGCACCACCGTCACCACTGCCGTCGGCGTCCAGGTCTCCGGCGACCAGAAGGTTGGCCTGTTCACCATCCAGATGACCGATCTCGAGGTCGACGTGGCCGGGCTGGACCTCACCGTCGACCGGGTCTATGACTCCCGTGATCGACGGCCCGGCGACTTCGGGTACGGCTGGAACCTGGCTGTCTCGTCCATGACGGTCCAGTCGAACCGCCTCCAGGGCGAGGAGTGGCGCGTCGACCGTGTCGGCAGCGGCTTCAACGTCCGGTATGTCCTGTCGCCCAACCGGCCCGCCGTCGTCACCGTCACCACCCCCAGCGGTGATGTCGAGGAGTTCGACCTGACGCCCACCCCCGGCTCCCAGGCCATCTCCAAGCTCGAGCAGACCACGGCGGCCTACACCGCCAGGCCCGGCACCCTCGGCCGCCTGCGGCCCCTCGGCGCCACTCGCCTGTGGATTCCCGATGGCCAACCCGGTGACGTCACCCTCTACTACGACGGCACGCTGGACGTGTACGACCCGGACGCGTTCGAGTACACCGCCCCCAACGGCGAGGTCTACGTCCTGTCCATCGCCGACGGGGTCCGGTCCCGACGCGACCCCAACGGCAACACCCTCACCTTCGACGACAGCGGCGTGACCCACTCCGCAGGGCCGCAGCTGCGCTTCACCCGTGACGCCGACGGACGCATCACGGAGATCACCGACCCCGCCGGCAACGTCCATGCCTACGACTACGACGACCGAGGCGACCTCATCGCCCACACCTCCCCCGTGGGGGACACGACCGGGTTCGCCTACAACCGCCGACACGGCCTGCTCGCCATCGTGGCCGGCGACGGGACACCGACGACCCGCAACGAGTACGGCGCGGATGGACGGCTGACCGCCGTGGTCGATGCCGACGGCAACCGACGGACCTTCGACTTCCAGCCGGGCAGCCGGCAGGTGGCCACGACCGACCGCAACGGCCACGTCACCGTCACCGCATACGACGTCGACGGCAACGTCACCAGCATCGTGGACGCCATGGGTGGCACGACCAGCTTCACCCATGACGCGAACGGCAACGAGACCAGCGTCACCGACGCCAACGGCAACACGACCACCCGGACCTTCGACGCCCGCGGCAACGTGACCAGCGCCACGCTCCCCAACGGCGACGTGACCACGTTCGCCTACGACAACCGGGATCGGTTGCTGTCCACCACCGGCCCGGACGGGACCACGGCAACGTTCGCCTACGACGCCAACGGCAACGTGACCCGGGCCACCGACCGCCGCGGAGCCGCCACCACCTTCACCCACGACGCGAGGGGCAACACCACGCGAACCGTGGGGCCGGACGGCGCGGCGTGGCAGGACGGCTACGACGCGACCGGCCGCGGCACGACGACCACCGACCCGTCCGGTTCGGTGACGACCAGCACCTACGACGCCAACGGCAACAGGACACGGACCACCGAGACGCGGACGTCCGCGGACGGCACCACGGCCACGCTCGAGACCGCCATCACCTACGACGCGTCCAACCGTCCGGTGGCGATCACCGACGCCGCCGGTGGCACGACGACCTACACCTACGACAGCCACGGCCGGCAGACGGCCGTCACCGATCCCGCCGGTCACACCACCAGCCATGCCTACGACCGTCGCGGCAACCTGGTCACCATCACCCACCCCGACGGCTCGACCGAGGCGTTCGTCCACGACCCCGAGGGCAACGTGGTGTCGAGTACCGACCGTGCCGGGCGGACCACGACCCACGCCTACGACGCGCTGGACCGGCTCGTGTCGACCACGTATCCCGACGGGGCGGTGGAGACCCGTGAGTACGACGCCGTCGGCAACCTCCTCGCCGTGCGAGATGCCGCCGGAAACACCACGACGATGACCTACGACGCGCGCAACCGCCTCGTCTCGACGACCGATCCGCTCGGTGGCACGACGACATGGGTCCGCGACGGCGACGACCACATCGTGGCCGTCACCGATGCTGCTGGCCACACCACCCGGACGGACCGCGATGGGGAGGGCAACCCGATCCGCATCGAGCATCCCGATGGATCGGTGGAGACCCGCACCTACGACACCGCGGGGCGCCTGGCCAGCCACACCGACCAAGCGGGTTCCACCACCAGCTGGACCCACGACGCCGTCGGGAACCTGGCGACCGTCACCGACCCGCTCGGCGCCACGACGACCTACACCCACGACGAGGCGGGCAACCTGATCCGCCAGGTCGATGCGCTGGGCCGTACGACGACGTGGAGCCACGATGCCCTCGACCGGCAAGTCGGCCACACCCTGCCCCTCGGGCAGCACACCGCCGCGACCTACGACCTCGCGGGCAACCTCGAGTCCACGACTGATCCCAACGGTGTGACGATCACGCGCACGCACGACGCGATGGGTCAGCTGCTGGCCGAGGACAGCCCAGCGGGCGCCCGGTCGTTCACATGGACCGCGACTGGTCTGCTGGCCACCGCCACCGACGCCCGCGGCACGATCACCTTCGACTACGACGCCCGGGACCGGCTGGTCCAGCGCACCGACCCGGTTGCCGGCACGATCGGCTACGCCTACGACGTGGTCGGCAACCTGACCTCGCGCACGACCCCTGCCGGGACGACGAGCATGGTGCACGATGCGGCCGGACGCCTGGTCGAGGTCGTCGACCCGAACGCCGGACGGTTCGCCCTCACCCGGAGTGTCACCGGTGCCATCACCGAGGTGCGCTATCCCAACGGGCTCGTGACCACCACCTCCCTCGATCCGCTTGCACGTCCGACGACCGTCGTCACCGATGGCCCCGCCGGTCCGGTTCGCAGCCGCAGCTACACCTACGACCCGCGCGGGCTCGTGACCGAGGTCGTCGACTCGGTCCTCGGTACGTCGTCCTACCACCTGGACCCCGCCGGCCGACTCGCCAGCGAGACCGTCACCCCGATCGGTGGATCCCCCCAGGTGACCGCCTACACGTGGGACGCCGTCGGGAACCGGATCGGCGTCGACCACGGCGGGACGGTGGAGACCGCCACCTTCGACGACAACGACCGCCTGCTGACGATGGGCGCACGGACCTACTCGTGGGACGCCGCCGGCAACATGCTGGGCGAGAGCGGCGGCGGTCGGACGGCCCTCTACGTCTACGACAGCCGCAACCGGATCGTCTCGGCCAGCGTCGACGGCCGTGTGGTGGACCACGAGTACGACGCACTCGGCAACCGGGTCTCCACCGACGTGGACGGCGTCCACACCGACCTGCTGGTGGACGACCGCGGCGGGCTCAGCCATGTGCTGGCCGAGATGGAGCCCGGCGGCGCCGTCATGGCCAGCACGGTCCTGGCCGACGACGACGTGCTCGCGCAGGTACGGGGCGGCGTGCCGTCGATGTTCCACGCCGACCACCTCGACAGCGTCCGCGACGTGACGGACTCCGTGGGTGCGGTCACCGACACCTACGACCACGACCCCTTCGGTGTGCCGCGCAGCACGACAGGGGCCACAGTCAACCCCTACCGGTTCGCCGGCGAGCGCGTCGAGGCGTCCGGACTGGTCGACCTGCGCAACCGTGACTACGACCCGTGGTCCGGCCGCTTCACCACCGTCGACCCGTTCCCACCCTCGTTGACCGAGCCAGCGACGCTGCACCGGTACGCCTACGGCAACGGTGACCCCGTGAACCACGTCGACCCCAACGGCTACATGGCCATGACCGCCGCCATCGCTCCGACGTGGACCATGCCGACGCTGGCGGCCATCAGCCTGCCGAGCCTGACCACCGTGGTCGGACTTGCGGTCGAGGCCGCGGTCGTCGCCTGTGTCGGATCCGCCGTCCTCAGCGCCTTCGCCGACGTCGACGGACCGGCCGGCAAGTGCGACGTCACCAAGGCCCACATGCTCTTCCCCGGCCGCGACACGCCCCGGACCACGGATCACATCAGGGACGCCATCACCGGGAACCGGTCGTGGTCGTTCCTGACCCGTGGCGACAACGCGATCCCCCGCGGCTGGTACCGCGGCGACGCCAGATGCCAGTCCAACGACCCGGCGACGGCAGGCTTCTGGTGCGACGAGTACCCGTTCTATGCCACGCGGGAGGCCAGCCGGGCCTCGTCGCTGCGGCTGGTCCCGGAGTGGGAACAACGTCGTCAGGCCGGCTTGCTCACCGCCTTCTTCCGGGTCTGCGACGTCAAGCGAAACCATCCGAACCGTGCACGGTCCGGATTCGGCGTCCAGCCCGTCAGCCTGCCCGGCCCGTCCTGGGTCTGCGGGCAGTAGATCAGGAAGGAAACGGCACGACATGGACACCCAGCACCTCACCGCGGCCATGCAGGGACGTTCCCCCCTGGTGGACTCGTGGCGTCCCGGCCGTGGCCGGGACGAGCTGACGGCGGCACGGCTGCACGGCCACCCCCTGCCCGAACCCGTCGTGGAATGGTTCGCCTGGCACGACGGGACGGCATCGGACCACGAGCTGCTCGTCGGAGGTCGACCGTTGCCGCTGGACCGGGCCCTGACGGTTGCCCGGGCACGATGGGACACCGCCGAGTCGGTCGCGCGCGACATCGGGATGGCACAGCCCATCGGATGGGACGAGGGGTGGCTGCCGGTGATCGCCTCTCACCAGGAGGAAACGTGCTGGGTGGTGGACTGCCGGCTGCCGGACCCACCGGTGCTGCGGGTGGACGCCGAGGACCCCGATCCGGCGACGGCGTTCGGCTCCCTGGCGGACATGGTTGCGGAGCTCGGCACGGCCTGGGCGTCCGGGGCCCTCGTTGCCGAGGACGACGGCCGGGCCCGGCGGGTCGATGGTGCCCCCCTCGCCGGACCGCTGACGGCGGCGGACGTCGAGCTGCTGGACTCCCTCGCGTCCGACGACGAGGACACGACGTGGGAGGCAACCGAGGCCATCGCCTCCCGGCTGTCCCCGGACTTCCTGGCCGGACTCGGCCGCGCGGTGCAGTCGGCCCCGTTGGAGTGGACCAGGACGAGGGCCATCGAGCTGATCGCGCAGGTGGGCGGCCCGGACGCCCAACGCCGCCTGGTCGACATCCTTGCCCACGGCGACCAGCCCGCGCTTCGCGAGACGGCCGCGGGGTTCCTCGACCCCTACGACGCCCCGGTGGTGGCCGATGCGCTGGTCGCCGCGCTCGACGACCCGGCCCCCGCTGTCCGCGCGAGGGCCGCGTACTCCCTCGCCGGCATGACGACGTCGATCACCGCCGACCACCTGAGCGCCCTCGACGCCCACCGGTCCGCCGCCGACCCGGCCACGGCCGCCGCCATCGAGTACACCCTCGGCCTGCTTCGCCGCTGACGTGCTGGCGGGCTGCCCGTGGCTGGGCCCGTCAGCCAGTCGTGGACTTCCCGGGGAGCTCGACTCGTCACGGCTGCTTGTATGGGGGCATGCCTGATGACCTGCCCACGTTCGGCCGCCTGCGTTCGAAGTTCGAGGCGCGCACGCTCGACCTGATCGACCCGGGGGTCCGGCGTGTGCACGGCCAGGCCAAGCAGGACGTGATCGGGGCGATGACCGGCACGGTCGTCGACGTCGGGGCGGGGACCGGCGCGAACATGCGGTACTACGCGCCGGGGGTGAAGGTCATCGCGGTCGAGCCGAACCCGGTCATGCACGCCCGGCTGCGGGAGAAGGCCGACGAGCACGGGGTGGACCTGGAGATCCGGACCGTGGCGGGGGAGCGGATGGACCTGGCCGACGACGAGGCCGACCACGCGGTCGGGACGTTGGTGCTGTGCGGGGTGGCCGACCCGGCGAGCGTGCTGTCGGAGATCCAACGGGTGGTCAAGCCCGGCGGGACCTACTTCTTCCTCGAGCACGTGGTGGCGACCACCCCGGGGATCCGAGCGCTCCAGCGGGTGACCCGGCCGGTGCAGAAGTGGGTGGCCAACGGCTGCGATGTCATGCGCGACACCGGCGCGACCCTCGAGCAGGCCGGCTTCGACGACCTGCAGCTGACCACGATCGACGAGGGGTGGCGGTCCTTCAACGCGCGCATCATGATCCGCGGCACCGCTGTGATCCCGTCCGACGGATGACGGCGTTCGATGGGGACCGCGCCCTCGTCACGACACGCCCTCCTTCGTCGACGACGACTGACCCACGTAGGCTGCGAGCCCGAGTGACCGACGACCAGGGGCACCCACGATGACCGACGACCCGACGGCCAGCCCCTCGGCGCGATCGGCGTCGCCCACGCCCGGCTGGCCGCGAGTGGTGGCCACCATCGCGGGCGTGTTCTTCCTGCTGACCGGTCTCGGTGCGCTGGCCGCCCCACGAGCGTTCTTCGACGCCGTGGCAACCTTCGAGCCCTACAACCCGCACTTCCTCCAGGACATCGGGGCGTTCCAGATCGGCTTGGGCGCGGTGCTGCTGCTGGCCGCGGTGCACACCGATGCGCTGGTGGTCGCGCTCACCGGCGTGGGCGTCGGTTCGGCGGCCCACCTCGTCTCCCACGTCGTGGGCCTGGACCTCGGTGGCAACCCGGCCACTGACCTGCCGCTGTTCGCGGTGCTGACGCTCGCACTGCTTGCGGGAGGGCTGAGCCGGTGGACAAGCGTGCGCCGACGTTGAGGTCCGCCGACACCTGTCCGGCGCCATGACCTTCCTCGACCTCACCACGGTGGTGGCCGTCCTCCTCGCTGCGGCAACGGCGTGGTGGCGGCCCCGGTTGGCGCTTCCCGCAGCCGTCATGGCGACGGCCATCGTCGCGCTGCAGGCCGTGGCTGCCGCCCGGTGGCAGATGGTTCCTGCGTACGTGGCGGCGGCGGTCCTGCTGGTCATCGGCGTGGTCCGCGCGGGCGGGCGGGACGTCCCATCCCGTCGGGGACAGAAGCTGGTCGGGCTGCTGGCGGCCTCGCTCGCGCTCGTGAGCCTGGTGGCGGGGACCGCCCTGCCGGTCCTGTCCCTCACCGAACCGGCGGGTGTCGGCACGACCAGCTACACCCTCCTCGACGGCGACCGAACCCACCCGTCGGGCCCGGCCGGCGTGCCTCGGGCCCTGCCGGTGCAGGTCTGGTATCCGACCGACGCGACCGAGGGGCCACGCAACCCCGTCACGACGCAGCCGGCCGAGTTCGCGGCCATCGCCGGTGACTTCCTCGGCCTGCCGTCCCTCCTCCTGCGACACCTCGGGATGGCCAGGACCGCCGCGATCGTCGACGCGCCCTTGCCCACCGAGCCGTTGCCGGTCGTGGTGTCGGTCCACGGTTGGGGAGGGTTCCGTGCCGCGCAGGCCCAGCTGCTGGAGGCGCTGGCCGCCGACGGCCACCTCGTCATCGCGATGGACCACGCCTACGGCGCGCTGGTCAGCCAGCCCATCGACGGTGGGGAGGTCATCGGCATCGACCCCGACCTGCTGCCCGACGGGGTGTCGGACGAGGAGTACGACCGCGCCTCGACCGAGCTCGAGCGGCTGTTCCGCGACGACGTCCTCGCGCTTGTCGCCGACCTGGTCGACGGCGGCGGACCGGCGGGGGAGGGTGCGCCCGTCGAGGTGGTCGCCGCGGCCGACCTCGACCGGCTGGTCATCCAGGGCCACTCGACCGGCGGAGGGGCGGCCATCTGGGCCTGCGCCGAGCTCGGCGTCCCGGCGTGCGACGGCGTGATCGGCCACGACCCCTGGGTCGAGCCGCTGCCCCCGGCGGTCCGGTCGGCCGGGCTTGACGTGCCGCTGGTGTCGTTGCGCAGCGACCCGTGGATGGGCGACGACAACGACGCCCTGCTGGTCGAGGTGCACGCGGACACCGAGCAGGCGGTCGGCCTGGCGATCCCCGGCACGCTGCATCGTGACGTCACCGTGCTCCCGCTCCTCACCCCGCTCGCGAGCCGGATCGGCCTGTCGGGAACCCTCGACCCTGCCGAGACCCACCGGCTAACCGAGGCGATCACCTCGGCGGCGCTGCAGCTGATGATCGGGTCGGGCTCCGGCCGGGTCGAGCTGCTGACGGACCCGCCGGACGGCGTCGAGGTCTCCGAGCCCCGATAGCCGCCAGCGCTCGGATTCGAACGAAGCGCACCGGCCGAGCGTGGGAATCCCCACCGACGGGGTAGTGGTTGGGCCCTGACACGACATCCGCCGACGGAGGAGACAACGAGATGAGCACGACCACCGGAACCCGACTCGAGGGCAAGGTCGCCCTGATCAGCGGAGGGGCGAGGGGGATGGGCGCCAGCCACGCCCGGGCGATGGTCGCCGAGGGGGCCCGGGTCGTCATCGCCGACATCCTCGACGAGGAGGGCAACGCCCTCGCCGACGAGCTCGGCGATGCTGCGGTCTACGTCCACCTCGACGTGACCGACCGGGCACAGTGGGCCGAGGCCGTGTCCACGGCCGTCGAGCGGTTCGGCGGGCTCAACGTCCTGGTCAACAACGCCGGCATCGCCAACTTCGCGCCCATCGGGGAGTACACCGGCGAGCAGTGGGACACCCTCATCGCCATCAACCTGACCGGCGTGTTCAACGGCATGACCGCCAGCGTCGAGGCGCTCAAGGCCGGCGCGCCCAGCTCGATCATCAACATCTCTTCCACCGCCGGGCTGATGGGCTTCGCGAGCCTTCCCGGCTACAGCGCGGCCAAGCACGGCCTCGTCGGCCTGTCCAAGTCCGCCGCCCTGGACCTCGGCGTCCACGACGTCCGCGTCAACACCGTGCACCCGGGTGTGATCGCCACGCCGATGACCGACGGCATGGAGACGCCGCAGACCCACGTGGCGATGAAGCGGGTCGGCCAGCCCGAGGAGGTGTCGAACATGATCGTGTTCCTCGCCAGCGACGAGTCCAGCTTCTCCACGGGCGCGGAGTTCGTGGCCGACGGCGGCGAGACTGCCGGGATGGCTCCCCCCGAGTAGCCGCCGGCACAGCGCCGTCGTCCCACGATGGCGGCGCTCCCCGTGCGCGAGGGCACGGGGAGCGTCGGGATCGCCGGGTCGTGCCGCGCCTCAGCAGGGTTGGGTGAGGGCGTCGCGGACGGCCTGGTCGATGAGCCGGTCGGAGCCGATGAGGGTGGTGTCCGCGCGTGTGCCGGTGGCGCAGAGGCGGTCGTCGGTCTCGTCGGGCAGCCGGTCGGAGTCGACCAGAAGGGTCGGCTGGTCGAGGTCGGCAGCGGCGCCGGCGGCGGCGAGGGTGAACGCCCAGGCGTCGTCGGCGGTGCCGTTGGCGATGACGTAGCCGCCGGAGGTGGCGGGCCAGAGGTCGGCCACCGTCACGGCGGTGCCGTACCGGGTGGTGCCGTTGGCGCGGGTCGCGCTGATCCGGTCGACCACGTCGTCGGAGATGGCGGCCGGGCCACCGAGCGCGGTGACGGGCAGGTCCTGTCCGTCGAGCCAGTCGGCGACGGCCGGGTGGAGGGTGTCGGTGGGGGTGAGGAGGATCGGCTGGCCGATGTCGGCGGCGAGTCCGCCGGCGGTGATGGCATCGGCCCAGGCTGCGGTTGGGTTGTCGGCCGGGCCGTCGGCGCGGGCGAGCATCACCCCGTCGGGATCGGGGGTGAGGGTCAGGGCGAGGTCGGCGACGGCGAGGGCGGTCTCGACCCGGCTGGGGCCGGCGAGTCGGACTGGGGTGTGGCCGGCGTCGGTGATGGCTCGTTCGACGTCGTCGGACAGGGCGGCGGTGCCGCCGAGCAGGTAGACGGTGCCGTCGTCGAGGATGCGGTCGAGCTCGGTGGCGGTGCGGGGGTCGAGGGTGTCGCCCGCCGTGTACAGCAGCGGCGCGTCGCCGGTGAGGACCGATCCGCCGAGCGCGTCAGCGAAGACGTCAGCGCGGGCGAGAACCGCGAACGGGACCGTCCTGGTGTCCTGGGCGAATGCGGTTGGTTCGGTGAACCGCAGGTTCGACAGGTCGATGGCCGCCTGGATGGGGTCGTCGGCGCTGCTGGCCGCGGACACGTCGGCAGGGTCGATGGTGGGTGTGGGCGAGGGCGCCCGAACCTCCCGGCAGGGGGAGAACTCCGAGGTCCCCTCCGGACCGGTCGCGGTCGCGGTGACCACCTCGCCAACGGCCAGCGGCACACCCACGAAGAAGGTTGTCGTTCCGGTCGCGTCGGTCCGTGCGTCCACCGCGCCGAGGAACCGCTCCCCCTCGCCGTAGCCGGAGGGGTCGCATTCGTCGGAGGCGAACACCTCGATGACGAAGTCGGTGTCGGGCGTGCTGTCCAGCGACCCGCGCAGGGCCCGGCCGGCGGTCGGGGTGTTGAGCACCGGGAAGTTCTGGAACCCGCTGGGACCGACATCGCCGTCACCGGTGTCGTTGGGGGTCACCCCATCTGCCAGAAAGGACTTACCCAGGTCGATGCCGAGCGCCCCGTTGTCGTGGATGGTGTTGCGGCTGACGGCGGCACTCGCGCCCGCGACCACGAGCAGGCCGAAATCGTCATTGCCGGCGATGGTGTTCCCGGCCCCGGCGTCGGCGCCGCCAACTCGAACGTCGACCTGTTGGACGACCACGCCACCGTCGTCGTTGGGCACCGTGCCCGTGCCTGCGGCGTCGGTGCCGATCAGGTTGCCCTCGACGGTCATGCCCTCGGTGAGGGCGTACACCCCGAAGCGGCCGTTGCCGGACAGCAGGTTCCCCGCTCCGGGGGTGCCGACGCGCAGACCGGTGGCCGAGGACCACGAGGCGATGCCGTCGTTGGTGTTGCCCAGTGCGGCGGTGCCAGCGGCGTTGGTGTCGATCCGGTTGTTCTGGACGAGGGCGTCCGGGCCCTGCACGAAGATGCCGTGGTTGCCGTTGTCGGCGATCGTGTTGCCGGCGGCGGGGTCGGTGCCGCCGATGAGGGCACCGGACGCGGAGCCCAGGACGTAGATGCCTTCGCCGGAGTTGATGCCGCCACGGTTGCCGAGCGCTGAGGCCCCGTCAGCGGTGGTGCCGGTCAGGTTGCCCTGCAAAACGGCGCCGCCCCCTTGGAGCACAACCCCGTGGCCGTCGTTTCCGGAGATGGTGTTGCCCGCCCCGGGGGCCGTTCCGCCGATCCGCACACCCGTGCCGAACACGTAGATGCCGCTGCCGTTCCCGAGGCTGGTGGTGCCGTCGAGATCGGTGCCGATCCGGTCTGGCTGACGAGTACTGGCCGGGCGGATTGCCGCCCGTCGTCATGGGCCGACCGCGACTGTTTCTGCCCGTCTCCTCGGGGGGTCAGTTGGTGCGGTGGGACGTCTGCGCCTGGACTTGGGCGGCCACGTCGTCGCTGACCGCGAAGGCGCCACCGAGCACGATGACCTCTGTGGGGTTAAGCCGGGCGACCTCGTCGAGGACGATCTGCGGCACCGGTCCGTCGGCCGGGACGTAGAGGATGGGACCGCCGCTCAGCTGTGAGCCGGGGAGTGCGTCAACCTGGACGTTGGCGTTGGAGAGGATGACCCGGGACGCGCGGTTGGGGAAGGCGAAGCGGCTGACCTCAACGGCGGTCTCGTAGCGGGATGCCCCAGCGAGTCGCTCGATGGCGGCGGGCTCGAACTCCGGGGCGGGGATGTCGCCGCCGGGGGAGGTCAGCTCGACCGGGCCGAAGGTGTTGGAAGTGTCGCCGCCCTCGATGTTGCTGCGGTTGACGAACATCGAGTAGGTGCCTTCCTGGATGCATCCCGCAGGGATGGTGGTGGTCCATTCCTCCTGCCCGCTGCTGCTGTCGAACGTCGTGGTGATGCCGGGGCAGTCGATCGACTCACCGTTCTGCCGGACGCTCGTGGACGAACCGAGGTTGCCGGCGGAGACGTAGAGCCTGTTGACATTGTCGTCGCTGTCCTCGTACCAGCTCAGCTCACCGAAGGAGCGTGGGTTCTCGATGGTCGTGCGGAGGACGATCTGCTTGTCCTCGACGGTCGATGTGGCATCGGTGATCCGCCAGACCTGGTTCTGGGACGAGGCGACGGTCGCGCCGGCGGCGAGGATGGCAAGGATGAGGATCGCGAGGATCACAGGGCGGTTCATGGGTCGTTCCTTCTGACGTCGATGACTGCGTGCCGACCGGTGGTTCCGACTCGGCTGTTGTCATCGTTGCCCATGCAATGCGTCACATGTGACGAAGGTCCGTTCCGCGGCAATGCTATCCTCGTGTCAGCCGCCGGGGGAGACGCGGGCGATGAGGGGCGCGTGGTCGCTCTTCACCGGTAGCGCCGGGTGGCCCCCTTCCTCGTAGCTGCCCACGACGACGTCGTGGACGATCCAGGAGCGGGGGACCAGCACGAAGTCGCAGTGGAAGCCGGCGTCGGGGTTGGACCTCCGCCACAGCGTGTGTACGGACTCCTCGCCGACGGCCGCGCCGGTGTGTGCGTAGTAGTCGCTCTTGAGATCGTGGGCCTCGCACAGGTTCTCGAGGTATCCCGGGAACGTCGTCGGGTCCGATTGCCCGGAGCATCCGGACCCTAGACGCTGGTTCTCGTTGTCGAGGGGTGATCTACCGTCAGACCTGACCTCGCCGTAACGCCATGCTGGCTCGGTCGTTCTGCAATCTGTGCGACCCGCGCGACGCAGTCACGACGACCGGGTGTGCGGAGGATCCGCGCGCACGCGAGTTCCTGGAGGAAGCCCTGTGCACGATGTCAACGACCCACGATCCGGTGCGTTCGTCCCCACCACCCGATCACAGCTCGAGGAGTTCGAGCAGCCGGAAGCGTTCGCCACGCTCGACACCGGCGAGCGGGTGAGTGTCCGGCGTCACCGCGACGCGCTGAACCACATGCGCACGCGACCCACCGGCGGCGTCGTGGAATGGGGGCTGAGGGTAAAGACGTGGCGGCGGTACGCCCCGTTGGTTACCGCGACGGACGAGCGCGAGCGCTCGTTGATCAGCACGCTCACCCGGCAGGCCGAGCTCGACCCCGGTGTGCGCAGCGTGACGGTCGAGACACCAGACCCCTCGGTCCTTTGTGTCTTCGCAGCGGTCCTCGACGGTGTGCGGCGACGCCTGTCGCATCTGGTGACCTGAACGGTGCCCGAGAAGTCGCCGTCTACGTGGGGGCGCTGCGGGTCCGGTCGCAGGAGTTCGAGCAGGACCTGCAGATGGTGCACGGGGCATGAGCACCGAGACGATCGCCATCACGACACGGGATCACCGCCGAAGGGTCGTGTACAGCTTGTTGTTCGGGCTCGCACTGCTGCTGGCGTCGGCGGTCACGCCTCTCACCCAACCGGCGGAGGCGCACTCGGGTGGTACCGACTCCTCGGGGTGTCATGTGTGCCGGACCAACTGTGCAAGCCACGGATACACCACCGGCGAGCGTCACTGCCACGGGGGTAGTGGGTCGTCCAGCAGCGGGTCGAATTCCTCGGCCGCCCCGCCACCCCCGCCCCCACCTCCTCCGCCACCCCCGCCCCCGCCCCCGCGGGACACGACCCCTCCGCCCAAGCCCGTCGTGCGGGACCAGGTCACCGGGTCACGGGTGAGCCTGTCCATCACCGCTGAGGCGAGCAGCACCGTCGAGGTGTCGGTTGGCGGAGAGACCGTTGCGGAGTTCGTTGCCAGCGGGAACACGCACGACATAGAGCTGGACCTAGCCGAAGGCACCTTCGTGGTGTCGGTGATCGCCAGCCCCGACGACGCCCGCGAAATCCTGGACGCGTTCGTCGACGCCTGGGAGGTGATCGAAGCGATCGGGTTCGAACGGAGTGACGCCCAGAGCCTGCTGGCGGCATCCGTGATGCACCTGTGCACGGAGTGGCTCCTCGAGCCCGAGGACTTCGACATCGACACCGTCGCCCCCACCGACGCCCAGCAACCAACACCCGCCCCGGCGTCAACGACCCGGATCGAAGGGCGGTGCCACGGCACCGGTGTCGACCTCTACTGCGCCTCCGGAGGATCTGGCGAGATCTTCTGCACTCTCGACCCCACCAGCGATTACTACCAGGCCGCATGCGGCGACCCGGAGGCCATCGTCTTCCAGGGAGACGGGTGCTTCAACTACGGCAACGCAGACGTGGACTGCGGTCCAGAGATCGAGACATGGGCCTATGGAACCTGCAGCCCGCATCCCACGGACGGCGATGTCGTGTGCACGGATCCTCAAGGCGACTACTTCTGTCGGGAGTCCGCCTCACCACTGTGCGGCATGCGGGTCCTCCGCGACGAGGAGATGGACTGCTCCATCTACTGGGACGGGTCGCGGCAATGTTTCTGAACTCGATGGCTGTGCGCGCACCGCACGTTTGGGTGGTCTACGCTGCCAGATGCCGGACGGAGGGTCCGGCAAGTTGCACGCCGCACACACTGCCAGCAGGGATGGGTGGGACCTGACCGATGGACGCCTTCGGTATCCACAGGAAGCTGATCGGAACCTCCACACCCTCTCAGGCAGGGATGCCGCTCAACACCGCTTCAGGCTCTTACTAGGTCCAAGGGGTGCAGGCAAGGGGTGAGTCCCACCACGTGGTGTAGGAGCAGGGTCCGCCCGATAGGGCGGGCCACCGTGTGAACTTCATGTCTCCTACAACGCGAAGGACCCACACGATGACCCAACAGC